>JAISYN010000140.1 GCA_031269915.1 Synergistaceae bacterium | reverse complement strand
GCGTCGATAATCGCCCGCAGCCTGGCGTACGTCGACTTCGACAAAGCCAGCAAGCAGGACGTGGAGATGCTGAAACGCCTCGTAGTGGAGTTCTCCGACGAACTGAGCGCCCTCGGCGTGAGAGTCGACGAACTGGATGCAAGGGTGGCGGTTCTGGAGAAGGATTTGGGCGGCTGGAGTCTCGCCGGCGTCATGGAATTCAACGCCAAGTTCGTGGACGATGATACGGTCCGTGACGTCAGCGGCAAAGCGGACTTCGACATCGACAAGTACCGCATTTTCCTGCGGAAGCGCATCGATGAGAAGACCAGCTTCACGGCGCGTCTCGGATCGAGCGGCGGCCACGAGAACGGCGCGGCGGGGATGGAATGGGAGCAGTACTACATCACTACAACTCTTCCGTATGACATCGAATTCACGTTCGGCCGCGCTCCGATAGACTGGGAAGGCGATCTCGGGCTCTATGCCGACGATGATGCCTGGTGGGGCGACTTCAACCGCCAGATGTTCAAGTTCAAGAAGGACTGGGGCATGGCCAATTTGGAACTCGTATTTGCCCGCGCGTATGACAATGGGGAGGATATTGTTTCCTACACTGATCCTGATGGAGATGAGTACAGTGTTACGGCCGAATACTTCCTGCTAGCCGGTTTGCTGAACTTCGACTTCTCGGAGAAAGTAAGCGCCGGTATCCTGGCGTACTACCTGATCGCCGACGACGATCCGGTCGTGGATATCAACAGTGTGATTATTCCGGAGCCGGGCGGCGGCGACGTCCTGACCTTCGGCGCGTACGCGAAATTCCAGTTCCATCCCTCGGTAGAGTTGAAGGGGCTCTATTACTATCAGGATATAGACCTTCGCGACGCGGATAACACCAACGCGTGGAAAATCATTTTGGACGTCAATCAGGATCTGTTGAAATTCACATCTCTCTGGCTGGAATACGCGCAGTTCGAGGAGGGGTTCTGGGTTAATAATCAGCCCTACGCTGTCAACGACGGGCTGTTGGGGTACATCGCTCCCGGCGGAATGTTCCTGGAGGATACCACCGTCTTCGGCGTGAGGGCGGCACAGCAGTGGAGTGACAAGTGGAGCACCTGGGAGCGTTACTGGGTGGCCGATCCCGACGACTGGTCGGATGCGGAGACGAACAACTTCACCTTTGCCGTCGGCTATCAGTACAGCCCGGCCATCTACTTCGAACTGGCGTACGACGTGCTTGATTCCGACGGATACGGCTATGACAGCGACAGCCTGATCCGCTTCCAGACCGTGGTGAACTTCTAAAAAAAGTCTAAAAAAGAGAGCCTTACGGCTCTCTTTTTTACTGCTCTCTCAGGGTTATTTCCGAGCGAATATCAGAATTTTTTGAAAGAGGAGCCTTTTGCTTTGCAAATCGGGCAGTTGGCCGGGAATGCGCCCTTTTCTATGTATCCGCAGACCGGACAGAGGTAGTATGCGACATCTTCACCCTTGCCAAGGTTATCGAGAGCTTCCTTGTAGAGTTTCGCGTGAACTTTCTCGGATTCTTTCGCGTATTCGAAAGCTTTATAAGCGCCGTCCTTGCCTTCGTCCTTCGCGTCCTTCTGAAAATTCGGATACATCGTGGTGAATTCGTAGGTTTCTCCCTTGATGGCCGCGCTCAGATTCGCTTTCGTGTCGCTCACTTTGCCCGCGAGTTTCAGCTCCTCCAAAGCGTGAACCGTCTCTGCCTCAGCTGTGGCCCTGAAAAGGCGCGCTATACCTTTGTGGCCTTCTTTTTCCGCAACAGCGGCAAAAGCCACATATTTCCTGTTCGCCTGCGATTCACCGGCAAAAGCCCCCAATAGATTGTCCTGTGTCTTAGACATAAAATATCCTCCCCTTGTGTTTATAAGCGGCGCACGGGCCGTTTATTTATAACGATTTCAATTTATATTGATTCTCAATTTCTGTCAAGCGCATATTATCGGCCAAAACCGCAGGATCAAAACCTCAGGCTCTGCCCGCGGTCATTGAGGATCGGCCCCATATCCTTTATTTTCCCTGTTTTTTTACCTCGGGGAATTTTATGTTGGGATTTCGCGCCAATATCCTGTTTTTCACATGCAGAAGCCTGCGATCGTCCGGTGGATGAGAGTTGAATCCGGAGGGCTCCAGCTTCCCGCCGTGCAGCGACAGGCGTTCGAGAGATGTGTATATTCCGGTAGGGTCTTTACCGCCCTTGAAGGCAAGGTCGACCGCGAAATCGTCCGCCTCCACCTCTTTTTCGCGGCTGAAGCCGGCGCTCGCCAGATTCGACCCCAGCCCCACCGCTATTTCGCCCGCAATGTTCCCGCCGATTATTTTACCCAGCAGCAGGGAGGCGAGCCCCACTCCTACGGACGATTTCACCGCCGATTCGTAGTGTTTCAGTTTCGCGTGTCCGGCCTCGTGAGAGAGGACGCCGAATATCTCTTCCTCGCGCTCCAGAAGCGCCATCAGCCCTGTAGTGACTGTGACCGACTTCCCGGAAGTCACCCACGCGTTCGGGGCATTGTTGTTTTCTATGGTAAGCGGAAGCGGCTCCATTTCGGCTATCTTCGACACGTCATGCCATGCCTGGCGCACCATGGCCTCGCTAATGGCGGCCTCCGACGCGGCGTAAAGTCCGGATATGGCAAATCCGGCCAGTAAGATGATTGAAATGAATTTTTTCACTGTAATCACTTCCTTTCGTTTTTTTAAAGGATTATTGATTATTATATTATCCGATATAATACCATTCAAGATATTATGATTGAATGCGTGTTTGTACAAGATGTGTCGCCTCGCCGCGGGGCGAGGGCGTCACTGGGCGTGTTGCAATATGTATAATGATATGGTATATTTTTAAATATCCTATTCAGTAAGCGTTCTGCGACGGTTATGAAAGCTAAAATTTAATAAAGAGGTTCGCGATTGTTTAAAATCATTGGCATAGGCGATAATGTAGTCGACAGGTATCTTCACCTCGACACGATGTTCCCGGGCGGCAATTCGGTGAACGTGCCGGTTTTGGCCAGGCGTTTGGGCGCGTCGGCGGCGTATATTGGCGTGTTGGGGAATGACGCGGCCGGAGAGCTTGTCAAAAATTCGCTGCTCGCGGAAGGCGTGGACATAAGTCATGTGAAGATTGCAGACGGAGTAAACGGTTCTGCGGACGTGAATCTTGTAAATGGAGAGAGAGTCTTTATCGGAGGCAACGGAGGCGTTTCAAAAGATATATCGCTGTCAAACGACGACTTGGAGTTTGCTTCCAATTTTGACCTCATACACTCAAGCGTTTACAGTTTCTTGGAGCGATTGCTCCCGTCGGTGCGAGGCGTTGGCGTGCCTGTTTCATATGATTTTTCGGAGAAGTGCGGTTCGGATTACATCGACGCGATTATAAAATATGTGGATTACGCTTTTTTTTCCTGCGCGGACAGTCCGCTGGACGACGCGAAACGCTTGCTCGAACGTTCTGCCGCGAGAGGCGCGAAAATGGCGCTCGCTACACGCGGAGCGGAAGGAGCGATAGCGTTTGACGGCAATACTTTTTACGAACAGGGCGTAGTTCAGGCTCGCGTCGTCGACACCATGGGGGCCGGAGACGCGTTCATCGCGCGGTTCCTTTACGGGATTTTCTCCGGCGAGACCGCGGGGGCCGCCATGAAGGCCGCCGCCGAATACGCGGCGAAAAATTGCGCGCATATGGGCACTTTCGGATATGGAACTCCCATAACCTGAAAATTTTTCCAAATCACTAAACTTTAAGGAGGAATGGAATGATGAGAAGAATGAGGATAGCATGGACCGCGGCGCTGGTGGCCGCCTTTGCCGTATGCGGTTTGATCTGGGCGGTTTCCGAGGTTCAAGCGGGAGAGAAGGTTCAAGTTAAATTTTTGCACAAGTGGCCGCAGCCTGAGTACAAACCTTATTTCGATGAAGTCATCGCCGCGTTCGAAGCCGAAAACGCCGGCATAGACATAGTCGATGAAGCGGTCGCGGACGAGCCGATTAAAGATAAACTGCGCATACTCATGGGTTCGAGCAGCCAGCCCGACATATTCTTTTCCTGGTGCGGCGAATTCGCGAACAAATTCATCAGAGCGAACGCCGTTTTGGATATCACTCCGTACCTCGACGAAAACGGCGGCGAGTGGCGCAGCTCGATAATGAAAGCGGGATTGGAGCCCTTTGCCCTGGGCGGCAAAAATTACGGCGTACCCCTTCGCATCAATTGTAAATATTTTGTGTACAACAAAGAGATATTCGCCGAGTACAATCTCACCCCGCCTGAGACGTGGGATCAACTGCTTGCCGTGTGCGAGACGCTGAAGAAAAACGGCGTCACCCCCATAGCGTTCGGCGATCAGATACCGTGGGCGGCGTGCCACTACATGACAGGGCTCAATCAAAAGCTCGTGCCTGACGATGTGCGGCAAAAGGATTACAACTTCAAGACCGGTGAATTCACCGATCCCGGTTACGTCAAAGCCCTCGAGATGTTCAAGGAACTCAACGACAAAGGCTATTTCAACGAATTCGTGAACTCGACGACGCACAACATGGCGCAGCAGTCGTGGCTTGTCGGCGCGGCGGCGATACACTTCCTCGAACTCGAGGAATTTGTCACGATCGCCCAGGATTTCGACCCGGCGGGCTGGGGATTTTTCCCGATGCCTGAAATTGCGGGCGGAGCGGGGTTCAAGAATTACATAATCGGCGCTCCCGACGGTTTCCTGGTCTCGGCCAACACACAACATCCGAAGGAAGCAGTCGCGTTCCTGAAATATCTTCTCAACGACGAGAACGCCGCCAAGATGGTCAAACAACTGGGATGGCCCAGTCCGATAATCGGCGCGGTCAACGCGAACACCGCTCCTGATTATCTCGTGGCCGGGATGGCGGGTATGGAAGCGGCCGACGGCATGGCGCTGTGGCTGGACACCGATATACACATAAAGATTTCGGACATATATCTGCCGGGGTTTCAGGAAATACTCGACGGCACCATCACGCCGCAGGAAATCATGAAGAAGATTCAAGCGGTGGCTAAAGAGGTGCAGAGCCTGAGCGAGTAAGGAGAGAGGCGCCGTTTAAAAAATTTTCTTTGTAAAGGTTTGGGGAATTCGCGTTCTCCAAACCTTTACCTTTAATTGCAATCAAGGTTACACGATTGGGGGCGCAAACCGTGTATAAAAGCAGGAAGGAAATGCTCATCTACGGACTTCCGGGCGTGCTGCTGATTTTTATATTTGTGTATTTTCCGCTCTTACTGAATTTCGTAAACAGTTTCTATCAATGGAACGCGTTTTCGACGGCGCGCATATTCATAGGGCTTGAAAATTTCAAAAGACTTCTCAATGACCCGATCATAGTAACGGCCTTTATAAACAACACTCTCTACGCCATTATCTCCGTGATATTCCAATGCGGGCTCGGACTCGTATTCGCGGCCGTATTGGAGAACAAGTTGTTTTCAAAATATCAGGGTTTTTTCAGAACCGTTTACTTCGTGCCCGCCGTAATGTCCATGACTGTGGTAGGGATTTTGTGGCAGTTCGTGTACCATCCTTCGTACGGCATCGTAAACCCGTTTCTGAAACTTATAGGGCTTCAGGGGTTGGCGATGGATTGGCTGGGGAAAAGCGCGACCGCCATATACAGCGTTATCTTCGTCTCCCAATGGCAGAGTATCGGATATATAATGCTGCTTTTCATCGTCGCCATACAAAAAATACCTTCGGAAATTTACGAATCGGCCAAAATTGACGGAGCGACGGGAATAAAGGGATTTCTTTACATTACCGTGCCGCTCATAAAGGAAATGACGCTCGTAACAACCGTCATAACCGTAATCGGAGCCTATAAAGTGTTCAGCGAGGTTTACGTCATGACGGCGGGAGGGCCGGGACACGCCACTGAGACCCTCGCGACTTACATGTACCGCGTCGCCTTCAGAAGCGATGAAATGGGTTACGCTTCATCGATATCAGCGCTTATATTCGTCGTTCTTTTCGTGCTCACGCTGATTCAGCTTAAAATTTCTAAGACAAATATAAAATAGGAGAGTATTGGTTATGAAGCATACGAATATCAAGATGATGGTTGTTAAATATCTGGTTCTTTTCTTTTTCTCTTTGTATGCCGTGACTATCATTTATCCGATGTTTTGGGTGGTAGTCGCCGGTTTTAAGGAAAGGAGGGAATTTTTCAGGAGCACATGGGCGCTTCCGCAGAAGTGGATGTATCAAAATTATATTGAAGCCTGGAACGTCGGGGTAGGGACATACTTTTTCAACAGCGTGTTCGTCACTCTGATGAGCGTCGTTTTTACCGTCGCTATAAGCGCTTTTCTGGGTTTTCTGCTGACCAGATACACATTTCGCTTCAAGAGGCTGGTGTTCATTCTCGTGCTCGGCGGAATGATGCTTTCTCCGGAGGTGAGTCTCATCGCGCTTTTCAGGCTCCTTCAGGATATGAAGCTTTATAACACGCACTGGGCATTGATAATCACCTATACGGCGTTTCGCATACCGTTCACGACATTTCTGATGCGAAGTTATTTTCTCGACTTGCCGCGGGAGGTGGAAGAAGCCGCCTTCATCGACGGCTGTTCGTCGTTCCAGATTTTCACAAAAATTATACTGCCCATGTCGAAACCGATAATCGTTACCGCCATGCTGCTGGCGACGATGATATTCTGGAACGAGTTCATGTTCGGGCTCGTCTTTATAGAGTCGAGTTCGCTGAAGACGATACCTGTCGGACTGATGAATCTTATGGGCGCGTTGAATATGAAATGGACGACGCTGCTTGCGGGGCTTGCGATGTCGGCGTGTCCCATAATCCTGGTGTTTCTGCTGTGCCAGAAACAGTTTGTGCGGGGGCTTACGTCCGGCGGCGTAAAGGGATGAGCTTTACGCCGCGTGTGCTCAAGACAGGATAGATTCTCCGGTTTCGCTGTCGAAAAGGTGTATTTTTCGCGTATCGATGCCGATATTTACGCTGCCGCCCGCGCGTGAGGCGGTGTTCGGAGCCACCCGGGCAGTGAGCCGGTTTTCGCCGTATTTCAGGTATAAATATAAGTCGCTGCCCATGTGCTCAATTATTTCCACTTCGGCTTTTAATATTCCGCCGGAATGCCCCTGCGTGAATTCTTCGTCGTCATAAATATCTTCAGGGCGGATTCCGGCTTTCACCGGTTTGTCGACGTACGCGCTCAGCCTGCCGCCTGCCCTGACGGGATCGACGCTGATATTGTCGTTGTAAATTTCTACGTGATAAGAGTTTTTCTCAAATCTGAGAACGCCGTCCAAAAAGTTCATCTGGGGAGTGCCGATGAATTCCGCGACGAAGATATTACGAGGACGGTCATACAAATTTTGGGGCTCGTCGATTTGCTGGATAAAACCGTCCTTCATCACGACTATGCGGTTGCCCATAGTCATGGCTTCGGTCTGATCGTGTGTGACATATATGAAGGTAGTGCCCAGGCGCTGGTGTAATTTTATGAGTTCGGTTCGCATGGACGCGCGCAATTTGGCGTCGAGGTTTGAAAGGGGCTCGTCCAGCAAAAAGACGGCCGGGTTGCGCACCATAGCGCGCCCAAGAGCCACGCGCTGACGCTGGCCTCCCGAAAGCGCCTTTGGCTTGCGGTCGAGCAGATGTTCTATGTTCAGTATCTGAGCCGCTTCCCACACGCGGCGTTTTATCTCGTCACGCGGCATTTTGCGCAATTCCAGGGCAAACGCCATATTTTTATAAACGTTCATGTGCGGGTAGAGCGCGTAATTCTGGAATACCATAGCGATATCGCGATCTTTAGGCGGCACGTCGTTCACAAGCCGGCCGCCTATGTAAAGCTCTCCCTGCGAGATATCCTCGAGCCCCGCTATCATTCGCAGCGTGGTGGATTTTCCGCATCCTGACGGACCTACTAAAACTATAAATTCCTTGTCCTCGATCTCCATGCTGAAATCGGATACGGCCGTGACATTTCCGGGAAAAAACTTGCATATGCCCCTCAAAGAGATACTTGCCATAGTTTATGCCCCCATATCGTTATCCAAAGTTCGGCATAACCCCATCTATATTTTCGCCGATCCAGCATCTGCCGCGAATCTATGGAAAATGCGGACAGCGTATGACACGCTGCCGCGCATTTATGAAACCACCGATACAGCGATTGGTTACGCTTGTTCCTCAGTAAGTAAGTTTGCGGTAATAACGGCGAATTTCCTTCGGGTGTTTGCGATGATTTTCGAGATGGGCGGTTATGCGTTCGCAAACGGCCTCCATTACGCGCGGGGAAAGCAATCCCCTGAATTCGGGGCTTATACCTTTAAGCTCGTAATCTTTGGTGTCGAACACAGTGAATTTCGAACTCACGCGCGGCACGAATTTTTCCACGCGCTCCGCCAGCGGACGTGTCTCATCCTCGCCTTTGAACAGGACTACGGCAGTATCGCGTTCGATGACCTCAAGCGTGCCATGAAAAAAGTCGGACGCGTGAATCGATTTTGTGCGCATCCACTGCATTTCCTCAAGAAGGCACATGGCGTAACAGAATGCCCACCCCCACATATTGCCGGCGCCGATAAAATATTGCATCGGCTCGTTCCAATATTTCTCCGCGAATTCCGCGGCTTTTTTCTCCGCCTGTTTTTTCGTTTCGACAAGAGCTGCCGGAAGAGAGTCTAGTTCTTTGAAAAATTTGTCGTAGTCGGGAAATTCGCCGTTTAAAAACATGAGCCGAAGCGTCAGCGCGTACCAGAAATATGTGTTTCCAGCCTCGTTCAAAATTGGATAATCGGCGAGATTCGCGACGGGCGTACCGTTTTTCTTGACAAACGCCACGACTCTGGCGCCTTTCTCTTTAGCGTATTCGATAGCTTTGACTATTTCAACGGTGTCTCCCGAAACGGAAGAGGTAACCACGAGCGAATCCTTGGAAAAACGCTTGTTGCCGCGAGTGACAAACTCCGCGGCATTTTCTACGTAAACGTCAAGCGTGGAGCGCGATTTTATGATGGGTTCCATTTCCATCTGCGCGGACGTGCTCCCGCCCACGCCTACAAAGAACACGTTTTTAAACCCTTTTTTATACTCGGAATCTATTGCTTTTTCGACATCCGGCCGTATTTCCAACGCTTTTTTTTCTTGGCTAAGGAAAGTATTTTCGTCAAAATTGAACACGGTTTTGTCCCTCCTCGAAAGTTAAAGACATGGTATATGAAAATTTTACCACCTCGCCGAAATCTAAGCAACACGCGCGCGCGTAACACATAACGGATTCCAGGCCCCTAACCAGGGACGTAATTTCCCCTCTCTGTAAAGGGACCTTTTACATACGCGAAAAACACGGACGCCGTGTTCAATTCAACAGTATCCGTGTTTTTCGAAAACAGCGTATTATCGTATTACTAAATATCTTGGAATTTTTCGGCGAGAGAGAAGCCTCGCTTTCTCAGGTCTTCCGCGAAGCGCTTACCCGGTATCGCTATTTCTCCCGGCTTCGCGCCTTTGGGCGTCACGCCCCCGGCGTTCATGATAGCGATGATTGCTCCGTCCCATCCCGTAGTACGCTCCATGGCCGTGAAACCGGTCTTCTCATCGTATCTGTCGACGAGATCGAGCAGCAATGAAGTTGGCTTCCCGTCCTTTTTCCCCTTCGCGAGCACTCGGACGATGACGATATCCTTATCACCCGGTTTTGCGCGAATTTTCGGATCCATTACAGCGTGCAGTAAATCCCTTGGGGAAACTTTCACGCCTTTTACATCCACCGGCTCTTCTTCCAGCAACCCGGCGTCCATGTAGGCTTTCCACTGCCGGTAATGTCCCGGCCAACGCAGTGTCTTGTTCCACAATGTCTTCAGTTTGCCCTCGAACGTCCAGGGCATCGTCGATGTACCGCCGCCGGCGACGAATGCTTCCATTGTGCCGATATCTCCGCCGAAATCGACAATCTCGTAATCCTCTTCCAGGAATGTCGGGACTTCTACCCGCTTACCGCCGCGCAGGAAATTTGCGATGCCGTAGTATTCGTTCGTCAATCCCGCGATATTGAACGTAAGAATGTAATTGAAAGGCGGTTTCGGATGCAAAGCGTTGCCGCCGTCCCACATCATGATCTCGTCTGTTTCATCCAGGAGTTCCATTGCATAGACGGTCAGGCCGGTCGCCATGCCCGGCACCTGTCCGCAGTCAGGTATTATAGTGATTCCCGCTTTTTCCGCTTCGGAGTTCAGTTTAAGCTCTTCCCTGACAAGATCCGTGTTGCCGCCCAAATCACACATGCTGGTCTTTGCCTCAATCGCGATTTTGGCGATTTCGGGATTATACCAATAGGGTACGGCCGAAAGAAATGAGTCGATTGGGGTGAGGAAAGCCTTGACGGCGGCGGAATCGGACGCGTCAACCTGCCTCGCTTCCGAAATCGGTTTTCCGATAAGCCCGTTGACTCGATCGGAGGCTTTTTGCGCCGCCTCCAAACTGTAATCCCCGATGACGACCTTGTCCGCATCGCCCCATTTCGCCATATCATAAGCGGCCGAGGTACCCTGTCTTCCTCCGCCTAATACGCCATATGCAAAACCCATATTTGTACCTCCTCGTCAGTTAAACGTCTTTCCCAACCGATTCAGGCCTGCCGGTTTGAGCGGCGCGTTAAACTCGCGACAACCGGACAATACGCGGAATTCATCGCGCGAACCTCCGGGCAGCGTCACCACCACCTCGTTATTTGGTTTGTCAATCTTTTGTTCAGGCAGTATAGGATACTTGGGATACAATTGTCAATAGGATTCCTGGGATACCATTTATACGCTATAATTTTACGAATGGTATCCGCGGATTTTATCGGAAGGCGTGAAAAGATCGATGATGAACGACGGAATTAATCTCACTTGCTATGAAAATGTGGGCGATTCTGTGTATCATGGCATTCGTGAACTAATTCTTTTGAGGAAATTGAAAAAGGGAGAACGAATTTCGGAAGCGAATCTAGCGGAGCATCTGGGAGTCAGCAGAACTCCAGTGCGAGAAGCATTGCGCCGGCTGATGGCCGACGGCTATGTGATCATGAGAAAAAACAGCGGCGCCTGGATTGCGTCTCCCACGCCCAAGGACGTCAAAAACGCGTACGGCCTCCGTATTTATCTGGAGCGCTGGGCTATCTCGATCGCTGTGAGGAATAGAACCCCGCTGCTTCTGTCGCGCCTGGCGGAGAAGATTGCCGAGGAATCCCAAATTTTTGAGGAGCGTAGTATTGGGCGTTATATGGACACCAACCGAAAATTTCACACTACAATCGCCGAAGCCAGCGGCAATCAGTTTCTCGTGCAGCACATTGACGACATCGCCAAGAAAACGTTTGTCTTCTCGGTTTTTTACGAGGAACTCTTTGATTTTGACAATAACCCGAGCCTTGAAGAACATCGCGCGATTTTAGAGACGATTGCCTCGGGTGATGAGGAAAGCTGTCTTGAATTAATTACACGGCATCTGACAATTCCTCCCGAGAATCTTGCCGTCTCCTGAATTTTTACATCACGGGCCGCGCTTTTTCATCGGATGCGATCTCCGGTTGGGACATCGCATCCGATCGTGATATTGCATAATCATGGGCGGAGGGCGATTTACGAAATTTTTGTATGTATCAGTTCGCTTTTACATGTGTTTCCGCTGCTAAATACGTCCGAAACACCTCCATGATTTACAAATGTAAAAAACTTACAAACATTTAACGTTTACCTATTGACAATTTGGCGGAACGATAGTTAAAATACTTAATATAAATTTCCGGGCGGATCATTCGGGGAAATTTTATCGGGAAGCGGGAGAGCCAATTATTTGCGGCAGGTTCGGGGCTTCCGGAAATACGTTCAAAAGCCAATTCATATATCCCATCATCTTCCTTTCACTGCCCTTCGGGCGGACGATGACCTGGCACAATAAAACGCCAGGCCATTCGTTTTCTATATTTTGACTTAGGGAAACGCTGATTCGTCCAGGCGGCATTCCGCCGCCTGGGAACACGAGTACCGCCGGAAATGACAGACGGGCGGCTGCGAAATCTGTTTTCACCGTCATCGAAAGATTCAGGATATTATTCTGGACAAGGCTCTCATTTCAAAGCTCTCCACCTGCACATACATCCAGGACAAGCATAATATTATCATCCTTGGCGCGTCGGGAGCGGGTAAAACCTACATCGGCTGTGCGTTCGGCATCACGGCCTGCCGTAATTTCCATAATATGAAGTATGTCCGGCTGCCTGATCTGCTCAACGATCTGGCTGTGGCTCACAGCACTGGCACGTATCAGAAATTGATGAAGCAGTACAAACGTGCCGCGCTTCTCATTTTGGACGAGTGGCTGTTACTGCCGCTAAAGGTGGCTGAAGTCCGTGATGTACTGGAAATCGTGGAAGCACGCCATCAAAGAGGTGAGCTTCGTTTTGCGACCTGTAATGAAAGTTGCCTTGTTATTACTTTGTTGTTATCATACGGTCAGATTGGCTGGAAGTTTTACAGGACTCGGGTGGTAAAATAGTATGGTTTT
>JAISYN010000138.1 GCA_031269915.1 Synergistaceae bacterium | reverse complement strand
ATGATGTGGGGATACTATGAAATATGGAACTTTATCGTGCAAAGTAAAAACTGGAACTTCTTGCAAGAGAAACTTCCGCAGCGACGATACCTAACTGGAACTTACTTTTGCAATTCACGATGTTATAATTTTTCTCCACAATCACGGCGGTAGCGGTTATAATTTCGTGAGGACGACTGGCGATTGCGGGAGAAATGTTAAATGTTTATCGTAATGGAAGGAATAGACGGAAGCGGAAAAACGACTCAAACGAAACTCTTCGCGGAATGGCTGAAGAACTCCGCCGGATTCGATCGTCTGTTTGTGACCCGTGAACCGGGGGGATGGTATGCGGGGGAGACTGTCCGTGAACTTATCCTGGGAGGAAACTTGTCGAGCGTGTGGAGCGAATTTTTCGCTTTCATGCTGGACAGGTGCGAACATGTCGCGCTCGGCATAACCCCGGAACTTGCGAAAGGTTCGTGTGTCCTCTGTGACAGATACATGCCCTCTACTCTGGCGTATCAGATATTCTCCAATCCCGATATTCCCGACGAGACCGCTGAATACATGTTCCGCATGAGCGACGTTATCGGCCTGCCGAAACCCGATTGCGTGTATCTGTTGGATGTGAATACCGGGGTCGCGAGGCGGCGCCTCGAAACAAGGGGGAAAATCGACTCTTTCGACGCCAGGGGAGAAAATTTTTTTTCGAGGGTCAGAAGCGGCTATGACAAAATTATGAATCTGTCGCCGGACGGGTGGATAAAGATAGACGCGTCGGGAAGCGAGGACGAGGTTTTTTCCGAGATTACCGCACGTTTTTCAGAGGCGTTTTTGTAACGCCCCGGGAATGACGGCCCATGAAAGTCGGAAGTATGCCGAAATTGAAGAGCGGGGAGGCGGCGTCCCATTCGGGGAAGGGCGCTGGTAAGGGAGGGACTGTATCGGCCGTCGCCGAGACGGTCCGGACTTTTGCTGAAATTGAGGACGAGGCCGAATTCCGCGCGATAATTGCTGAACTCGACAATTTGGGCGCGGCGCTTTCGAGATATCCGTCGTCCGTCCTTCTGAACAAATACAGAAAATTGGTAAGAATGGCGCTCGGCCGGATCAAGGATGGAATGCGCATAAAAAGAGAGTTCAAGTGGAGACGTACGGAACGCTCGATGTTCATGGTAATAGAGCGCACGGAAGAAGCGCTTGACGAACTTGGAGAGTTGGAGTCGGCACTAGGCCGGGAGCGTGAACGCACCCGCGTCTTGTCCCTGATAGACGAGATAAAGGGATGTCTCCTCTCCCTGCTGTTTTGACAGATATCGCTTCGTCTCCGGAATGGAAGAAGTTGGCGGAGGTTGTGTCGTCGAGGGGGGCCCCCGGCGCTCTTCTCGCTGTGATAGCGGACAATATGACAGCGTCATTCCGTGATATGTACGCAAGGTTAGCGCTATGTCACTCCGGGACCGGTGAGGACGGTTGTCCGTCATGCATGTCGTGGACAAGCGACGGACATCCGGATATGCTTATAGCAGGAGACGGCTCGGGTTCCCCCGGAGTGGCGGATTGCATCGCGTTGCAATCGGTCATGAGCCTGAAGCCGTTTGCCGCTGAAGGCAGACTTGGCGTGATTCCGTTCGCGGATACGATGTCTCTGCCAGCCGCGAACTCGTTGCTGAAAATCGCGGAGGAACCTCCTGAAGGAGGACATCTGCTCTTCATGGCGGAGGAGGATAACCTGATACCTACCATTCGCAGCAGAGTCTGGACAGTCAATTTCAGGACGAGCGAGACCGCGGATAAAACAGCTCCTCCGAAAAAACCGGCGGAGTGGGCCGCGTGGATTGAAAAAACCAGAAAGCGGTCTCTTGACGAACTCGCTCCGGAAGCCGGAGCCTGGGCGAGATATCTTGGAGATTTGGGAGAATGGCGTGCGTCCGCTTCCATCAGGAACGTCATATACATATCGCAAAAAAGACACATGCCTGTTTCTATGGTTCAGGACGCGCTCATGGCGATCCTGAGGGAAGGAGTGCCAATTGGGCAGATATTTGGCGATTTACGGTAAACCCAGGTTCCTCGGAATAGTTGGACTTGAGGATGAAATGATCGGATCCCTTTCACCGGACGGAATGATAATCGCGCTATCTCACAGGGGAGAAGAGGCGGCTTACGCGATGGGGCCGATCAACGAGGCTCAGGAACGCGAGTACCGCGCCATAAAGGTGATATCAGAGCATGGGGAAGGTCCGGCGCGCGGCGGCGATCCAATGGTAAGCGATTTGGAATTTGTGAGGGCGCCGTCGGACGACGACAGGCGGCGCAGAGTTTCTCAAAAAACCGACGAAGACAGGATGCTGAAAGACGCGCAGGAGATGGCGAAGTGTCACCGCCTGGAACTCAAAATCATTGATGTCGAGTCGATGATGGACGGGAAAAAATTATTTTTCTATTTTACATCAGAGACAAGAGTCGATTTCAGGACGCTCGTCAAGGATCTCGCGCGTAAATTCAGGACGAGAATAGAACTTCGCCAGATGGGGGTGCGCGACGAAGCCCGGATAATAAGCGGCATTGCCTCGTGCGGATTGCCTTGCTGCTGCAGTTACTGGCTGAATCAATTCGCCCCGATAGGCATAAAAATGGTGAAGGAACAGAACATAGCGTTGAATCCGTCAAAGATATCGGGAATATGCGGGCGGCTCATGTGTTGCATGTCATTCGAACATAAGGTGTACAAAAACCTGTGGACAGGGCTGCCTGGACCGGGAAGCAAGATAAAAACCCCAAACGGCAGCTATGTTGTGACGGCGATGGATATCAGCGGGGAGACCGTCCGTTGTCACAAGCCGTCCGGGGGCGACATATCGGTTCCCGTCGCCCTTTTTCAGGATTTCCGTACATCAGTGATGAAAGGGGAGGAATGGGAACTCCCGGAGAGCGAACGGGCAATCGGCGCTGAATTGTGCGCGCGAAGAAAATTCGAATGTTCCTGCCGCAGAAACATGGAGTTCGGTGAAAAGAAAATAGCGGCAGAACCGAAACGATTCGACGTGACTCCGAATGCGCTGCCTCCGGCACGGGAAAGCGGTTTTACCGACGCGAAGAATGCATCAGGCGGCGCCGACTCGCAATCTGACAAGCATTCCGAACGCAAGCGGCCGAACCGCTTCCGCAGACGCAAACCGGTGGCTAACGCGCCGCAGCAGGTTTCGGAAACGCATGAACGCGCTCATTGCCAGGAACTGCCCGCCGAACCGCAGGGCGCTTTCATTCCTTCCCCGAGAACCGCGAAGTCGCGCCATAGGAGGCGCAGACCGAGACGCGGCCCCGCGGGCCAGTCGGCCGATAATTGATCTGTTCAGGCGGTGAGATATGATGGCGTTGTTTGGTGGATTGGTTTCAAAATTTAAAAGAGTTGCGAACAAATGGTCTCAGGGGGTGTCGAACCTATTTTCCGACAGTCCTTTGACGGAGCGATTTTGGGAGGAACTGGAATCGCGGTTGATCATCGGGGACGTCGGTGTGGAAACGACGGAGAGCCTCGTATCCACTCTCAGGGAAGCCGCTTTGGAGCACAGAGTAGCTCATACCGGGGAATTGAAAGGTATTTTCGCGGAGATGCTTGTCGAGCTCCTGGATGAGATACCGGGTATGGGCCGCCCTCTCGACGTTTCAGCTCAGCCGTCTGTAATTGTGCTTGTCGGCGTGAACGGCAGCGGAAAGACCACGACAGCCGGCAAGCTTGCCGCCATGTTCATGAGTCAAGGCAAATCCGTCATACTGGCGGCGGCGGATACTTACAGGGCGGCCGCCATAGAGCAGCTGAAAATATGCGGAGAGCGGTCCGGGGCCAGGGTAATAGCGCAGGCTCACGGCAGTGATTCGGCGGCTGTGGTATATGACGCGATTCAGTCCGCCAAAGCGTCCGAAACTGATGTTGTCGTGGTCGACACCGCAGGCAGGCTGCACACAAAATCAAACCTGATGGAAGAACTTGCCAAGATCGGGCGCGTCGCCGGGCGGGAAGCGCCGGGCGGCATAAGAGAATCACTGCTCGTTCTCGATTCCGTAATGGGACAGAATGGATTTACCCAGGCGGAGGTATTCAATAAGGCAGTTCCTTTGACGGGGGTGATTCTCACGAAATTCGACAACACCGCCAAGGGCGGCATAGTCATTAGCATAGCGCGGAAATTGAGGCTTCCGGTGAGATATGTGGGATTGGGAGAGGGCGCTTCGGACCTCGAACTCTTTTCAACCCGCGATTTCGTATGCGCGTTGATGGATATGGAGCGGATAAATGATAACAATGAATAGTGCTGCCGAGATAAAAAAAGATATGCTGACGTCTGACTCCAACGTTCAGGCCGTACTTCGCGCTCTTTATTTCTATGGAGCGGATTACATAATGACGAAAATAGGGCCCAGCGAGCAGCTCATCCATAAAGAACAGCTCGTCTCCCTGCTCGAACTGGGTCGTGAGGTGGCGACTATAGAGGATATCGTGTCTGTCGTTCTTAACAAACCAATGCCGGCAAAAATGCAAATCGAGGATATTGTGCCAGAGACGCCTCTGCTGATGTTTGTACGGAAAGGAGAAGGGCCGGAGGGCGACTTGTCACGGACGACGTTCGGGGAGTACAGGGAACTGAAGATAAAAGAAGCGGAGATTCCTCTGCCGGATTGGTGGAACGCGCCGCTGCCGCTGCTTTACATCGACGGGACTCGGTTGTTGATGAACGGCCGCTCCGCCGAAAATATTCCCTGTGACGCGAAGACGCTTGTTCGTCAGATGAAGAGCATGATGGAGGACAAGACGATCACCGTAAAGGAGAAGAAAAAGGAGAGGACTTTTTCACTTCTGCCGATCTGTGAAAATATTTTTATGGCCGAGGATATCTCGGGAGATTTTGAAATGGCCGAGGAACTTGTCTGGTGGGCTTCGGTAGGGAGAGCTTTTTTCACCAGGCTGGAGGAAAACGGCGCGGTAATACGCAGGTTCTCGCCTTTCCAGGATCCGCCTGAAACTGCGGCTGAGGTTATACCTTGTATGTGGGAAGGGGAGATGATCGGCAGACTGGTGGTCGAACTCCCGGGAGACGATGCCGATGAGGGCCGAAAATCCGAACCGGAGGAACCGCATCCACCGGAAGAAACAGCCGCCGCTCCGCCCGATGTTCTCCCCGAACCGGTTCCCGTAAAACCGGCGGTCGTGAAACCTAAAAGAGCGAGAAAGGCCGCGCGGGAGAGGAAGATATCGTCTTCTCCGCTTCCCGAGGAGGAAATAAAGAGCGATGAAGCGCCGATGAAAACCGGGCTGGATAAAACACTCGAGAACGCGGGCAATCTCGCCCGGCTGAATAAAAACGCCGCCCGCAAAGCTTACGGCGGAACCGCGGCGCGGGCATCGGCCTCCGGAAATGGGAAAACATCCGGGAAGTAGCGTGGAAGGCGTCAAACTGATAGTGGGCATGCTCCATCCCTCGGACTCGCGCGAGTTGCTGGAATGGGGTATGAGGCGTCTTGAGGAGACCTTTGGGGACATGGAGAGGAAGAGTCCTCCCTACCCGTTTGAATATACCGACTACTACAAGGATATATCGCCTGAGCTGACAAGGCGTTTTTTCACTTTCTCCGGGCTGAGGCACCCCTTCGGACTTGTGGTGTGGAAGAAGCTCGCCATATCCATAGAGGCCGAAAGCGCGCGCGGCGGAACGGGGCGGAAGGTGAATATGGATCCCGGGTATATCGACGGAGCGAGGCTGATACTGGCGTCCACCAAGGACAATGCCCACAGGATTTACCTGTGGGACGATATATTCGCGGAGACGACCCTGTGTTACAAAAGATCCGGCTGGGAGAGTTTTTCGTACACTTTCCCCGATTTCGCCGGCGGCGTGTACGACGATTTTCTGAATGCCGCGAGAACTGACTGGAAACGCGATATCCGGGCGTCTCGTTCGAGGAAGGGCTGACTGTTTTGATAGATAAGTATTGCACTGAAGAAATGAGCCGAATCTGGTCCGATGAAAACAAATTTGCCAAATGGCTGAATGTGGAACTGGCTGTCTGCCGCGCATGGGCGAAAGATGGCGTTATTCCTCCTGAGAGCCTCGAGGAAATAACGAAGCGCGCGTCCTGCGACGTAAAGCGGATAGCGGAGATAGAGGCGGAGACGCAGCACGACGTCATAGCGTTTGTCAGCAGCGTCGCGGAAAGCATAGGCCCTTCCGGAAGGTACGTCCACCTCGGGCTGACGAGCAGCGACGTCATAGATACCGCCGCTTCGTTATTGCTGTCGGACGCGCTCGACGTTCTTGTGGAGGCGGCCGGGAATCTTTACGACTCACTGGCCCGGGTCGCGTGGAAATACAGGCATACTCCGTGCGCGGGCCGTTCTCACGGCATACACGCGGAGCCCACGACTTTCGGGCTGAAATTCCTGGGTTTCGTCTCCGAAGTTGGCCGCGACATCGAACGGATGAGACTGGCGAGGAATGAAATAAGGGTGTGCAAGCTCTCCGGCGCGGTGGGAACGTACGCGAACTGCCCGCCGCATATCGAGGCGCGCGTAGCCGCCGAACTTGGGCTCGAACCCGATCCGGTGTCCACTCAGGTAATTCAGCGCGACCGTCACGCGCGCGTCGTTGGCGAGATTGCAATTTATGGCGCCGGTCTCGAACGTCTCGCTCTCGAAATTCGCCATCTCCAGAGGACGGAGGTATTGGAGGCGAGCGAGCCGTTCGGGAAAAAGCAAAAGGGGTCGTCCGCTATGCCTCACAAAAAAAACCCGATACTGTCCGAACGCGTATGCGGTCTTTCCAGACTGCTGAGGGCGTACGATTCGAGCGCTCTCGAAAACATAGCGCTCTGGCACGAGCGCGACATAAGCCACTCGTCGGTCGAAAGAGTGATTTGGGGGGACTCGTTCAATCTGGCTCACTATATGACCAACATAATGAAAAAAATCGTTGACGGGCTGGTAGTGAATCAGGATATGATCAAACGCAACCTTGATATGACTAAGGGCCTGCTTTTCAGCGGCAGAGCGCTTCTCGAACTGGTAGCCAGCGGTATGTCCAGAGAAGAAGCGTACGCGGTGGTGCAGGAGAACGCGATGCGATGCTGGAGCGGATTTCTGGCGGGAGGGGAGGAGTCGCTGTCCGAACTTCTCGATGGAGATGTCCGGTTGTCAAAATTGAAGGAAAGGAATCCCGACGGCGTTAAAAAATTGTTCGATCTCGATTTTTACATGAAATATGTGGACGATATTTTCGCGCGGTTTCCGGTGTTCAAGGGGCAAAAATAAGCGCGCGTATGGCGGTGATATTTTCAATCCTGCTGTTAAACTCGGGAGGGGCCCGCAATGAGGTGTTATAATTACGCGGGAAGGCGGTATTCCGATGACGGAGGGCAAACAATCAATAGATTGGCAGTCGGCGAAAAATTTTTTGAGCGGTGAACGGCAGCTCGGAGCGATCATACATTCAGCCCCGGAAATGCGATCGACTCAGGACGAGGCCAAAAAATCCGCGCGCGCCGGCGCCCCTTGTGGTACTGTGTTCGTAGCCGATTTTCAAACGTCCGGACGCGGAAGACGCGACAGGATATGGAATTCGGCTCCGGGAATCGATCTCGCTTTTTCCGTCGTTCTCAGGCCTGATATCGAATCAAGGCACGTTCACACGCTGAACCTGGCGGCAGCTATGGCTGTGAAAACGGCGCTCGACGGTTTTTTCGCGGACAAAAAAGACCTAGTAAAGATAAAATGGCCCAACGATGTAATGGCGAACGGGAAAAAAATCTGCGGGATACTCTGCGAGTGCTCCATATCAGACGGAAAGCCGGATTATGCGGTTTTGGGCATAGGCGTGAACGTGAGCGGAACACACGGGCCTGACGCCACGTCCGTATTGATGGAAACGGGGCGCAGACCGCGTCTCCCTCGTCTTCTGGGCGAAATACTGACAGAACTGGGCCATTTCTCGAAATTGGCCGAGACCGAAGACGGGCGCGCCGAGCTTGTCGAAATATATAAAATCAACTGCGCGACATTGGGCAGGAAGGTAAAAATAATCACGGACGACGGAGTATTCGCCGGCGTTCCCGCTGGCATAGCTATCGATGGGGCTCTTTTACTGACGGACGGCGGCAAAATTTCGGCGTTTCACGCGGCCGATGTAGTTCACGTCCGGGCGGAAAATCATTTGTAACGCTCCACTATCGTTCTAAGCGTACTTTCGACCTCGCATGCGGCTTTAACAACCTCCGGATCGAACTGTGTCCCCGAGTTCATCACCAGTTCTTTCATGATATATGCCCGTCACCGGATATCGTCAGAGCCCTTTATGATCCCGCACAAACCTTGCATATCCTTGAACGGAATAGTCCTGTTTTCTGTCCATCTCCGGTTCTATCTTTCTGAAAAAACATACCGGGATTTCTTCTTCTCTGAGATTTTTGGCAACGCATGGAGTACAGCCATTTTTATGATTGACAGGGTGGCAGACGCACTTGTAGTCGACGCATGTACAAAAAGGCGCGCTTTCCAACCGCAAAAACCTCCCAATCGCGAGTTTATAAGATCCGACAAAGCATTTCTTTTCCAGATTATACATCCTATAAATACTTTTTTCCGCAACCTCGCGATTGTAAACTAAAAATCCGCAGAAAAGATACGAGGAGGTGATCTGCGCCCTCCACCTGTACGGAACCTATTGTCCCATATGAAATCGGCATTTATAGGGCTCGGTATGCGTTTGCCTGTCATTGTTTATAGAGGTTAGTTTTCGGGGAATTTAGGATCATGACTTCCGAAGTGGACAAAAGCGACGCTGAGGTCATAAGCAAGTACCACGGTCTGTCGCGCATAGAAGATTCGTTTCGGATAACGAAGAGCGACCTCGAGGGGCGTCCTGTTTATGTGCGTACGCCGGAACATATCAACGCTCACTTTCTTTTATGCTTCATCGCACTCACAATGATTCGAATCATCCAATACCATGTTTTGAAGCGTCAGGGAAAAGAGTCTTTGAATATTGACGGTTGGGAATCAGGCGTCACAGCGGAAAGGATACAGAAAGCGCTCGGTTCCTGGGATGCTGACGGTCTTCCTAACGGTTATTACCGTCTCACAAAATCGGACGAAAATTTGCGCATGATTTTAGATGCTTTTGGCGTTGACGCCGATTTACGTCTTCCAACCGCCACGGAATTAAGGCAGTTGAAATACCGCTTCGACAAGGCAGCCCTTATATAGCTGTGATTTCATATTCTTCTCAACCACGAAATTATTCAGTGATGACAATACTTTACGCCCTATATTTTACGGATTTACTGTTAAACTCGGGCTAAAACGCCGCAGGAATCGAAAATCTTACAGCCCATAGCCGCAACACGGCAGGACATGGCAATATGACCGCCGGATTGGTATAATGCAAAAAAGAGGGGGCGGTTATCATTATGAAAA
>JAISYN010000137.1 GCA_031269915.1 Synergistaceae bacterium | reverse complement strand
GCCTCTTGATCTCTCTCTGGCCTTATCCGTGCGATAGTACGGCAGAAAAATTTTCATAAGTTCCTCTTCGGCGACGCCCTGTCCATGATCCCTGACGGCGACCGTCACGCGCCCTTCTTCCATGTGCGCGTTTATTTCGATGCCCGTTTCCGGCGCGGTGTAACGAATAGCGTTCTGTATGATATTTCCGATTGCGCGTTTCAGCAGCGGCGGGTTTCCCAAGACGTACAGTTTGGGGATGTTCGCGGTGATTTTTTTCGTTTCGCCGCCATTCTCGAAATCGGCGTCCTGAATTATTGATTTTATTATCTCGTCCAGTTCCGCCGTTTCGGGTTGCGCCATGCCCATATCCCCGCCGCCAGTCAGAAAAAGCAATTCCTCCACCATGTCATTGATTCTCTTTATCTCGAGTTCGAGGCGGCCTATGTATTTTTCGCCCTCCCGCTCTGGTTCCATTCGCAAAAGCGCGCACGCCGCTTCCATGCGCTGCAGGGGCGAGCGAATCTCGTGAGAAATATCGCTCATGAGCCTCTTCTGAGACGATACAAGGCTTTCGATTCGCTCCACCATCATATTAAAGCTCTGCCCCAAATTGGCGATCTCGTCGCTTCGCTCCGTCACGCTGGCGCCAACCCTTACCGACAAATCGCCGCCCGCCAGTTTACCTGTAATAGACCGAAGTTCCGCCAGCGGGGTCATGAAATTCCGCACCAACATGAAGCTGAAAGCCGCGCACAAAAGAGCGGCGACCAGTATTGGAATCGGTATTTTACCGCGGCCGTTTCTGATCGGCCGGTCGTTAAAGGGATACATAGCCGCTGTCACTCTCGTACGCCCCGAGCTTGAAATTGCGGATGTGACAAACGGCCGCTCCGGCCGGTGAGGCTCATCCTCGGGCACGTACGATAACAGCCGCTCTGAACCCTGTAAATAAAAATTGGCCTCACCGCGTTTGACGCATATATCCAAACCGCTCTCTTCCTTCACGCCCGCAATCCAGGACAGCATAAACTCATCGCTCTCAGATTCGGCCTGCTCGGCAAGCTCCGACGCGCTCCATTCGAGATGTTGAATTATGCCCTGCGGCGCAAGATTATCCTCGTTTTGTACAAAATGTATGACAGTCATCGGTATGATTGGGGAAAAGAGAGCCAGTAGCATGGTCAAGTATATTTTCCAGAAAAACGAGAAATGAACGATCTTTTTCACAAGGCGTATTCCCCCTCCTGTTTTTTTTCGGGCGAAATATAGACAAATCCCTCGCCCCGCAACGTCTTGATTCTCTCGCTTCCGCACGGATACGTGCCGAGTTTTTGCCTCAATTTGCATATATGTACGCTCAGGCTCCTGTCAAAGGGGTTGTAATCCCTCCCAAGAATCTCCAAGGATAACCGTTCAGGCGAAATCTTACTGCCCGCGGACGAGAGCAAAGCCTCAAGCAGCCTGAATTCGACGTTTGTCAGAGTTACCGGGCGCCCGCGCACTTTGACGGAACGCGAGTTGATATCCATCACGAGGTCGGCGACTCTGATTACCTCTTCAGGGGCTGTTCTGTTTGGGCCACCCGCGGTTCGGCGAAGCACGGCCCTTATTCTGGCGGACAATTCTCTCATATTGAATGGTTTGCAGATGTAATCGTCGGCGCCGATTTCCAATCCGACCACTCTGTCTACGTGGTCTCCTTTGGCGGTCAGCATGATCACCGGCAAGGAAGAACGATTTCTAATTTCCTTGAGGATATCGAACCCGTCACGCCCCGGCAACATCACATCCAATCTCGCGCGGTCGAAACTTCCGCGAGCCAGCGACGTCAACCCGTCGTCCCCCGAACACGCGTAGGCGAAACCAAAACCATCCGCCTTAAAATAATCCTCTAACAGTGCGCAAAGTTCTTTATCGTCGTCTATCAAAAGAATATTTTTGATGACACATTCCCCCATAATTTTTCGCGAGATATGCCTTTCATAGAGGAATTATTATATATTAACTTGGTTTTTCGTGCTATCTTAACTGAGTTACTAATTTGGGGAGGTCGTACTATGGGAAATAGTATTAAAAGAGGGTTGGAAGACGCTAAGAAACAGGGTAATGTTGTAAGCGGCGAGGGATTCAATGGCGGCAAGGGCCATATGGATGTGGCGGTTGTTCTCGGCAAAGATCCTGATTGTCCCGTACCAGGTTATCCCGATGACTTTAAATCCACCATGCTGTTCTGCAACTGGTGCAGTCTCGATCCCGGCGCAATCTGCGGTACGCATCCGCATCTGACAGCCGAGGAATACTACTATGTAATCTCCGGCGCGGGCAAAATGACGATCACAAACGCGGACGGCTCCAAAGATGAGTATATTGTAAATCCCAATGAGGCCTGCCTCATGCATGCCGGCAACCAGCATCAATTCGAGACAATCAGCGACGTACCCTGCGTGTTTCTCGCGATTTGCGCCGGCGTTCCTAACTTGAACTGCTGGAGTGACAGCAAATTTGAAGGCGCGGCTTGCGAGGCCGCCGCCGGAAATAATTGACAAAAAAAAGGTGCGGTGATTATGAGCGACGTAAAAAACATAGGTATAGGTTACAGTGTCGGTGATTTCTCACAGCTCAGAAAAAAAATCGGGATCGGTCTTTTTGGCAGGGGTTTCATGGGAAAGGCTCATTCCAACGCATATAAGACGATCAGCTACATGTTTGAAACAAATTATGTGCCGGAATTGATCGCAATCAGCGCCTCCACCGTGGAAAATGCCAAGGCAGCGGCCGACAGGTATGGCTTCAAGAACCATTATGCCGGCTGGCAAGATCTTATCGCGGATCCGGAGGTTTCTGTATTTGACAATGTCTGCGTGGACAGTCTTCACATGCAGCCTTGTATCGATGCCGCCAAAGCCGGTAAACATATCATATGCGAAAAACCAATGGCCTTGGGC
>JAISYN010000007.1 GCA_031269915.1 Synergistaceae bacterium | reverse complement strand
TCCAGATTCACCATGAACGGCACGCGCACGGAAGGATCCTCCGCGACGCGGAACGCCGTCAGCGTCAAATCCAAAACCTCCTGCGCGTTTTCCGCGTAAGCCTGTATCCATCCGCTGTCAAGCAAGCTCAGGCTGTCGCGCTGGTCGCCGTATATGTTCCACGGAAGCGCCAGGCTGCGGTTGGCGTTTACCATTACGATGGGAAAACGCCCGCCAGAGGCGTAAGGTAAAACTTCCGCCATATATAAGAGGCCCTGGCTGCTTGTCGCGGTGAAAGCGCGAACGCCTGCCAGGCTCGCCCCCATGGCTGCGCTGAGCGCCGAATGCTCGCTTTCCACGTGAACGAATTCCGCGTCCAGGCTTCCGTCTTCGACGAACTCCGCCAGCCGCTCAACTACCGTGGTCTGCGGCGTAATGGGATAGGCGGAAATCACCTGCGGACGCGCCAGGCGGACAGCCTCCGCGGCAGCGTCGTTTCCGCTGATGAAGCTACGCATAATCCGACTCCTTTCGCATGGTGATCGCGCCGCGCTTGCAAATTTTGGCGCAAATGCCGCATCCCTTGCAAAAATCATAATCCACGGAAATTTCAGGAGAAATCGTACCGTCCGGACAATACAAATAACACTGGCCGCAGCGCACACAGCGGCCCATATCAATTACCGGGCGGACGTTGCGCCACTCCCCGTTGGATGAAACCAGATATCCGGCCTCAAACGCGGTCAGTTCAGGCGCTCTGTCCGGCGGTCGCTTTAACGGCATTCTTGTTGCTTTCCCAGAGCTTTTCCGGCATCACCTGTTCGATGGCCCGCTCCAAATAGGTTATTTCGATTCCCAATCGCGCCGCCAGTTTGCCGAGCAAAACGGTGTTCACCGTTGGAAGCCCGAACCGTTCGGCCAGCGCTGACGCGTCCGGCGGCGGGTTGATTAAATCCAAAGTGAAGTCCGGCTCGATAATTTCGCTGCGGTCAACCACAGGTTTATCGTCCAGCTTTGTAAACGCTCTCACTTGGGCGCCGCGCCGTTCCGGGCCAAAGGACGGAAAGGCCAGCGCATAACCGCCCTTCCCGACCCAGGCGGCGCCGAGAATACGGGCGGCGGTGAACGCGCCCTGGCCGCCCCTTCCCTTCCAAAGTACCTGAATCATGCAAGATCATCCTTTCATTTAAAATTGATTTGAAAACCACGATGCCGCAATTAGTTATTGTTTCCATCTGAGTAAATATCGTTGCAGCAGGTTAAAAAGGAAGGTAATGACGGTAACGACTATCCCGATTGTGATCACGCCGGCGAGCGCGCTTGTATAATTTCCGAAATTAGCGTAGTTGTTTACATAGTATCCGAGGCCGCTTCTCGCGCCGATCATCTCGGCGGACGTGAGAAGAATAAAAGATACGGAGAGACCTTGGTTGCATCCGATGAAAATCTGCGGCAGAGCGGCGGGGAGTATGATCCTGAAAAGCATCGTAAATCTGCCTACATTCAGCGTTTTTGCCGAATCGATGATGCGTTTTTCCACATTCAGGACCCCGCTCATGGTGCTCGCCAGCACGGGCCAGAAAGAAGCCACCACGATGACGAAAACGGACGCCGCGCGAAAGGTCGGAAGCAAAACGATGGCGTATGGAATGTATACAATCGGGGACATAGAACTCAAGAATTTCGATATGTAACCCGCCGCCGCGCCGATGCGCAGATTCCACCCTAAAAACAAACCGAGCGGAATGGCTATCGCAACGGCAATCAGATATCCGCGGAATATCAGCGCCAAAGAATCCCGTATATTGATCAGGGTTTGGCCGAAATCCAAAGTGAATTTTTCCAAAACCGCGCCGGGCGGCGGGAACACCGCCTGCTTGGCGTTGCCGGGCAGATCGAATTTGATGGTGGCCAGCACCCAAAAAATCAAAGCCGCGAAAATAACGCCCAGCACGTCTGTAAAAGTACGGCGGATGTGTCCGTTTTTCACAAAAAATGAAACCGCCAGCAGTATAACCTCCAGCACAACCGCTAAAACAACAGTATAGAGCGGGCGATCTTCAATGCGGTAGGTTTTGTTCGGTATCATCTGAATCAGGAGCAACATGATAAACAAAGCGTTTGGGATCGTAAAAACCCGCTTCGATATCCGTTTCATATCGTATACTCCTCGTCAGCGGCAACACCGGTGTTCTCGTCATAGAATAAAGTCATGAGTTTATTTCGTAAATTGACGTACGAGGCAGTTTCCCGAATAGTGGAGTGAATGCGCGGGCGCGGGAAACACACGTCAAACTCGGCGGCGATTTGCCCCGGGCCATTTGTCAGCATGACAATGCGGTCGGACAAGAAAATGGCCTCGTCAATATCGTGCGTGACAAAGACCACGGTTTTCTTTTTTGAAGGTCCGTCTCCCTCCCACAGCGAAAGCAGCAGGTCCTGCATCTTGGAGCGGTTTTTCGCGTCAATCGCGCCGAAAGGCTCATCCATCAAAAGGATGTCGGTGTCCATAGCCAAAGCGCGGGCGATGGCGGCGCGCTGCTGCATACCGCCGGACAATTGAAACGGATATTTGTGCTCGAACCCGGAAAGCCCGACTTTTTTCAAAAAAACATTCGCGACGGCGAAGCGCTCGCTTCGCGGCAAATTCTTTTTGGTTTGCTTCAAGCCGAAAATAATATTTTTGCGTACAGTCATCCAAGGAAACAGTGAATAGTGTTGAAAGACCGCGGCGCGGTTTGCCCCTGGGCCGGTTATCAACTGGCCGTCAATGAAAGCGCTGCCGGAAGACGGAAAAATGATTCCCTGCAACACGCCAAGCAGCGTGCTTTTTCCGCACCCGCTGGACCCGATGATGGAGACAAACTCGCCGCCATTAACACTGAACGAAATATCCTTTAAGGCCAGGAATTTGCCGTCTTTGTCCGCGTATTCCGCGTGTAGATTTTTTATTTCTATCTTGCTCAAAGCGAACCTCCCTACTACGCGGCGGCGGCATGATTCAAAAATCGGGAACCCAGGGTAACGCGGGTTCCCGATTTTTGGTTGATAAATGAATCAATTGGCGGAATCAAAATGTGTTTTCAGGTCTTTGTAAATGATGTCGTTCGGGTTTTCCGCGATAATCTGCTCTAAAGCGGTCTGGTAGATGCTGGTGTTATAGAGCTTTTCGATGTCATAATCCGCGCCTTGCGTATACCCGAACTCAACGACGCCGTTTTTAAGCGTCACGGTGGCTTTTTTATCAGGATCCGGAACCGATTTCGCGTGGCCGCCGTAAACCTCATATTCGATCTGGGATTTTTCAATGGTAATGTACTTCGAGACATCCTCGATGGTCTTTTCACGACGATCCTGCGTGAACTTATACGCCTTAATTAACGCGCGCTCAAAGGCGATATAGGTGTTCGGATTTTTGGCAAGCGCGGCGGTCAGTGCGACTTGGCGGCAGCACGGCTGATCGTGGAATTCCTCTATTTCATTGCAATAGTATACGACGGTATGTCCCGCCGCCCTGGCGACGGACGCGTACGGCGAGTAAACCGAAACGGCGTCGATTTCATTGCCCGCGAGCGCGTTATAGGCATCCTTCTGGCTGTCAAAATAGACGACATTGACCTTATCGGAGCCCGCGCCGATTTCGATTCCTGTCTTTTCCAGAAGAACAAGCAGCTCATAATCCTGGACGCTGTTTTTGACAGAAGCGACGTTGCGCCCTTTCAGAACCGTGATGTCGCCTTCCTTAAATCCCGCGGGAACCAGGCCCGATTTGATAACATAGCCGTGTCCGTTGGTCATAGCGCCGCCGAAGATCGTGATGTCATGCTTCGCCGCTTGATTGGCGATGGTCGGGACTGAACCGATAAACGCAGCGTCGAGCTGTCCGCCTTCAAGACCGGCGACAAGCTCGCCGGCGCTGGCGAATTGCGTCAGCGTAACCGTCAGCCCCTCTTCTTTGAAAAAACCCTCTTCAGCGGCGACAAAAGCGAGAAGGTGAGCGGTGGAGTTCAGGTGACCCAACGCGAAGGTCGTTTTTTCCGGCGTCCCCTTATTAGAGGATGAATCACTCGCGCTTGAGTTATGGACGAAAAAAAACGACAGAGAGAGCAGGGCAAGAATCAGAATAGAGACGATTTTTTTCATTAGCGAACCTTCCTTTCTAAATTTTTTTGAGTTAAACAGCGCGGTAATGGTAAATTCAATATCGTTCCGATAGGGCGCCCGATTATATATATTGCATATAATAATTCCTCCTAAATTCACCCATCCCTAAAAATATATTTTTAATATATTTTTAGTATGAATTAAAAATAACATATTGTTAATCGACTGTCAAGACCATATTTTTTATCCTGAAACCACAGGTTGGCGAGTTGAAATCCCTGTAGATATTCTTTATTTCTTGGTTCACGAGATTCGGCCCTTCACCCAATGGGTGAAGCTATATTAAGTTCAATTTATCCATAATTTATTAAGAAGTACCAGGGGCTCATGAGATTTTTATGTGCCCTTTTTGTTTTTTCTGTCCTCTATATGTCATGTCCTCCAAAATTTTTTCCTGAAATGAATTTCTTGCGATTTCGGGTTTTTAAAACTCGATAAAAGCGGGGTTATTCCATATAACAAGTCGAATTCTTCAGGGCGCGATAATTTTCACTCCTAAGACGCTATCTGCAAACCTTAACTAATTGAGAAAGGCGTATTTCGGATAAGCGCCGAGATTCCGGTCGCGGGCGCCAGAGAAGCTATAGAGTCGTTCATGTGGGAGCTGAACTCTCAGATTCTCGGCGAAGAATGGTCGGCAGACGGGCAATCTTGGAATATCACTCCGAAGATGCTGAACGAACGAGACGAGGCAAAATATATCGGCAAATCCATCTCTTTCCTCCGAACATGCCGGTACAAGGCAAAACGGGGAGAAATGGACACCGGGCCCAGGTACATCCGAGTCCGCAACAAATTCATTTTGTACCCTATTAAGGAATTGGACGATTGGTCCAGTCGCCGGCTGTTCAGCACGTGCCTTGAGGAAAAAATTTACGCCGCGAGTTGTGAAATTATGAATTTCCCAGTTTCTCAAAGCAAAGATGAGGTGGTGTCAAATGCCTGAGCCGATGACAGCACTGTCGTTGTTCTCAGGCATTTGAACATCGGCGGTCTGGATTTGGCGGCGGAAGCGACGGGCATGCGGATAATCGCCATGTGCGAAAAGGACGCTTTTTGCCGGAGCGTCCTGCGGAAGCATTGGCCCGATGTGCCCATCTACGGGGATATTTTCGCTCTTTCAGGAGCGAACGGCGGCGCGTCATTAACGCCGCAGGGTTACTCCGCGAGTGTACCGTTTCCTCAGCAGTTCCCGTATGAACTAAAAGCGGGCACATTGATATCCGGAATACTCATAACAGGTATCAATTCGGACCTGCCGGGGAACGTCACAGCCCAGGTTTCGGAGAACGTCTGGGACACGGCGACTGGCAAGTTTGTCCTTATTCCCAAGGGTACGAGGATCATGGGCATCTACGACAGCCGGGTGACATTCGGACAACGGCGCGTCCTGCTCGTCTGGAACAGGCTTATATTCCCGAACGGAACTACGATGGATATCGCGGGGAGCCCCGGAATCGACCAGGCGGGATATTCGGGTTTGTCCGGCAAGGTAAACGAACATTGGGGGACGATGCTGAAATCTGCGCTTCTGGCCTCCGTGTTCGTGGCAGGGGCGGAAATCGTGTATGACAGCGATTCGAGCGGCAGCAGCGAAAACAAGAGCCCCGGCGACGTTGCCGCGGAAAGCGCGGCGGGAGCGATTTTAGACATGGGGACAAAGCTGATGAAGAGGGCGGCCGACATTCAACCGACGATTACGATATGTCCGGGGAAGAAGATGGGCATCTTCGTCCAGCGGGACGTCATTTTCCCGTATCCCTATGCGCTGTGACATGCCTTGCGGGGTTAAAGGAAGCGCGTCGATGTCAGCGTTTGATACGACACCCCCCGTGTTCCGGAGCGGAACGCGGGGGGCGCTCCCCATTTGGGCAAATTCGAGTAAACGGTCAGTTCATGAGTTCGCGGATTTTTTCCTGGGGCAGTCCGGCTATCTTCGATACGGTATCCGGCGAATCCCCACGAGCCAGCAGGTTGCGGGCGACTTCGAGCCTGCCTTCGAGCTTGCCTTTTTCAGTGTAATATTCCTCGGCTATGGACACGTACACGATTTTTCCCTCCTTGTCGAGTTGTTCCTGATATTCCCTGTATTGCGCCTTGAGCGACTTGTCCTCAAGGTTCATTACCCTCTCCATGAAGAGCATGAGCTTGCGTTTGTCCTCCATGCTCCATCCGCGTTCCGCGAGAAGCTCTGTGGCCTTGCGGAGGTACTTGTACTTCTGGAGTTCTTTCCTGGCTTTTGCCGCGTATTTCGCGGCGTAGAGGACGATATCTATCGGGTTGTCGCTCGATATAAGTTCCTCATCGTCCAGTTCCAGCAGTACGAGATTATTATAATCGTAAAAAACCCTGGTTCCATAGTGGTTATGCGAATAACTCCGGGATTCGTTTTTCGGACGTTTATCGGTGATTATGGCAACAGCGGCGGGTTCGCGCCTGTAATGCGCGTAAATGCAGCATCTGTAAAAATTCATCCGCTCGGCGAGGTCGCCGCCGCCCCGCGCCTGACTTTCGACATGGTGCAAAACGCTCTTCGACGACCCGTTCTTGAGTTGCACATCGACGAGGGAGTCTGTGAAGTGCGAGTTTTTGTGCGCTTTTGGATCAGCCGTTTTCAATACGTCGGTGAATTCTTTGTCCAGAAATTTTGGTTTCGCGTTGATGTCCGCGTCCGCGTAAAGCTCAGGCAGAGCCCTTTTGAGCAGCGGGTAGAAATACTCCTCCACAAGGTCTTTCCAAAAGCTGTCGCCGCTGAAACGCGGCTCTTTTTCCGT
>JAISYN010000321.1 GCA_031269915.1 Synergistaceae bacterium | reverse complement strand
CAAGGTGCGCGACGACGTGGTGAAACAGTTTGACTTCAAGAACAACGATCATACGGGAAACGAATTTGAAATGACAGGGGCGGCCACTTTTCTTAACGGCAACACGAAACTGGTTGTGACGCCGGTCATAATGGAACGGACGGGAAGCCCGAATTAACTTATGGAACCCATACTGACCGCTCTCGGAATAAAAAAAATCTATCCCGGCTCGATAGCCCTCGACGACGTTGATTTCAACGTCTATCCGGGACGCGTCAACGTGCTGATTGGTGAAAACGGCGCCGGCAAGTCGACGCTCATGAAAATAATCGCGGGCGCGGAAACCGCTACCGAGGGCGAGATCGCCATATCCGGAAGCCCCGTCCGATACTCGTCCACCCACGAGGCTGAACGTTACGGAGTCGGCATTATCTTTCAGGAACTCAATATCTTTCCTAACATGACAGTCGCGGAAAATATATTTATCGCGCATGAACGCATGGCAAACGCTTTTTCCATCGATAAAAACGGACAAAACGCGCTCGCGTCCGAAATTTTAGGACGCCTTCAGCAAAATATAGATCCCGGCACAATCGCCGGCAACCTGCGAATAGGCCAGCAGCAGATAGTCGAGATAGCCCGGGCGTTGTCGCACGACACGAAAATTTTAATAATGGACGAACCTACATCGGCATTGAGCGAACAGGAAGTCGATGTGCTGTTCAGAGTCATAGAGGAACTGAAAGCGGACGGAGTCGCCATAATATACATATCCCACCGCCTCGAGGAAATAATGAAAATCGGCGATCGTGTGACCGTGCTTCGCGACGGACGCCTGGTTGCCGAGAGCGATATGGCGGACGTGGACCTCCCCTGGATAATAAGGCAGATGACAGGCAGCGACGATTTTACCGTCGACGCGCCCGACGCTCATTCCGGCGAAATTCTGCTTGAAGTGGAACACCTGTCTCTGCCGGGCTACGCGGGTTCGTACAAGGTCGAAGACGTTTCTTTCAAGCTTTATAAAGGCGAAATTCTGGGGATATATGGCCTGATGGGCGCGGGGCGCACGGAACTTCTTGAGTGTCTCATAGGAGCCTGCCCCGAAATGAGGGGGCGAATTTCGCTTGCCGGAACGGATGCCGTCGGCACGTCGATAGAGGAACGGATAGCGGACGGTTTTTCGTTGATTCCCGAAGACCGGAAAAATCAGGGGCTTATCGTTTCTCTGCCGGTCCTGGACAATATGACGCTGTCGAGCCTTCGCAAGTATGTCAAGCTGTTGTCCATCGCGACCACCAGGGAGCGGAGCGATGTCGAAAGGACAGCAAGAGAACTGGGCCTCAAAACGCCGTCGGTGTCGGCGCCGGTTTCATCGCTGTCGGGAGGGAATCAGCAAAAGACCGTTATCGGCAAGAACCTTCTCACCAAACCGCGGGTGCTGCTGATGGATGAACCTACGCGGGGCATCGACGTCGCCGCCAAAAGAGATGTGTTCAATATAATAACGAGACTGGCGCGCGAGGGGCTGGGCATAATCCTCGTGTCGTCCGAACTCAAGGAAATACTGACGATCCCGTCGAGAGTGCTCGTTCTCTCCAAGGGTAAACTGACCGGTGAATTCGAAAGAGGCGAGATGACTCGCGAAAAATTGGTTCGCGCTTCCGCGGCCAACATCGTCACAAATGTGAAAACGGGGGTAGCGATCTGATGGAAAAACGGTTTTCTGTGGTGAACATTCTCATAAATCTGAGGATTTTCATCGCGCTCATTGTAGTGTTCGCGGTATTCAGCATATTCGCCCCCAATTTCAGAACGCCGGGCACGCTGGTCATACTGGTGAAACATGTCGCCATAAACGCTCTGCTCACTATAGGCATGACATATGTGATACTCACCGGAGGGATAGACCTGTCTGTGGGAGCGGTGGCAGGTCTTACCGGAATGATAGCCGGAGGTCTGATATACGAGGGCGTAAAAGTGGAAGTGTTAGGATATATCCTTTACTTCAACGTGTGGGCCGTTATGGCGATAGCGGTCGTAATGGGGGCGGCTATCGGTTATGCCAACGGATTTCTGATAACCAGGTTCAATATAGCTCCATTCATCGTTACTCTCGGCATGATGTATATAGCGCGCGGAGCGGCTCTGCTGCGCTCGGGCGGCAGCACGTTCCCCAATCTGACAGGGTCGCCGGAACACCATAACACCGGTTTCCCTCTTCTGGGAGCCGGGACTTTTCTGCATATCCCGTACAGTATATGGATAATGATAATTATCAGCGCATGTCTGATATACACGGCCAGAAAAACCCCGTTCGGCCGCCACGTTTACGCCGTCGGCGGAAATGAAACCGCCGCTCGCCTCAGCGGAGTGAACGTCGTTCATGTCAAGCGTATGGTCTATGTAATATCAGGCGTAATGTCGGCCATCGTCGGCCTGATAGTCAGTTCCCAGCTCGTGGCCGCGCACCCGGCGACTGGAGAGGCTTTCGAGATGGATGCCATAGCGGCATCGGTCCTTGGCGGAACATCGCTGGCGGGAGGCCGCGGCAGCGTAGGCGGCGCTATCATCGGCGCGTTTGTCATAGGAATAATGAACGACGGAATGGTCATGATGGGCGTATCCTCATTCTGGCAGAGGGTCATAATGGGCGTTGTGATAATAGTCGCGGTAATCGTGGATCAATTCCAATCGGAGGTTCAGCGACGCGCGGCGCTCTCCGCGTAATCGCGTTTTTTGAAAGGGGAGGGCAGTTTTGAGATTTATGGAACGTAAAATTACTTTTGGCGTGATAATCGGCGTGCGGGCGTTTTTCAATCCCGCCCTGGCGGGCGGGGACAGGCGCGATATATTGGAACTGCTGAAACGTCTCGGTTATGACGCTGTGATAACCGAAACATCCGAAACCCCGTCGGGCTCGATAGAGACGCTGGCGGACGCGAAACTCTGCGCGGAGCTTTTCTATCGCCATCGCGGCGAGATTGACGGAGTGATAGTGCTTCTGCCAAACTTCGGCGACGAGGTGGCTATAGCCGAAACCTTGAAACGCGCCGCGCTCGGCGTGCCTGTCCTGACCCAGGCCTCGAACGACGATCCGTCCCACGTCGACCTTGACGGGCGCAGGGATTCTTTTTGCGGAAAATTATCGGTCTGCAATAATTTATATCAGTACGGCATCCCATATACACTCACCGAAACGCACACTTGCGACGTGGCCGGCGAAGATTTCGAGGCCGATGTCGTGAAATTTGCCTCCATCTGCCGAACGGTGAAAGGATTGCGCAATGCCCGCATTGGGCTTTTCGGAACGCGTCCCTCGGCTTTTCAGACAGTCCGTTTCAGCGAAAAACTGTTGCAGCGTACCGGGATAAACGTCGTACCGACCGATCTGTCACAGGTGTTCGCAGCCGCGAATTCGGTGAGCGCCGGCGAAGCCGCGTACAGGGACAGGCTTGCCGAAGTTGGAAACTACGGAAATATCGGAAATGTTTCCGGCGAGGTTCTTGCCAAATCAGCAAAGTTATCCGTCGCTATAGATCGCATAATGGAGGCGAACGAGCTGGACGCGTCCGCCATACAGTGCTGGGATTCTCTGGAAGACAACTATGGAGTAGCCGCCTGCGTGGTAATGAGCATGATGGGTGAACGAATGCTGCCGTCGGCATGCGAGGGCGACGTAGCGGGCGCGGTCTCCATGTACGCGCTTCTTCTCGCATCCGGTAACATTCCCGGTTTCATGGACTGGAACAACAATTACGGTCTCGAAAAAAATATCTGTGTCAACACTCACTGTTCGAACTACCCAAAGAGCTTTATGAAAAACGATCTCGACGTGGGATATCTGGACGTGCTCTCCCGCACTATCAAAAAGGACAACTGCTTCGGCGCGGTCAAAGGAAAAGTGGCCCCGGGCGACGCCACGTTTTTCAGGATATCGACGGACGACACGAAGGGTTTTGTAAAGGGTTATCTCGGGGAAGCCCGCTTCATAGATCGCCCGTTCGATATGGCGGGCGGCATAGCGGTCGTCGAAATACCGAATATGCAGAAACTGATGAAGACCATCTGCCGCAACGGTTTCGAACACCATGTGGCGATGGCGAGATCAAAAGTTGCGGCGGTTGTAAACGAGGCTGTGACCAGATATCTGGGCTGGAAGATTTACTGGCACGAAAAGCCGGAATCAGAGGACGTGTTCGAGTTTTAGGCGGCATCTATCCGATGACTGACCGCGGACTCGCAGTCGATTGGGGAACTAGTGGGACACAAGCTCCAAGCTCAGGCAGGGACAAAAGATTCTGGCCAATGGACATTTGGATTTGATATCGGTATTCCCATATCCGGGTTTTGTCCCACAAAACCCGGATAAAATATTGAACAGCGTTTTATCGGCCGTGAAAGATTGCATCGCGCAGTTTTCCAAACGTCACCCTGGAAACGGATAGCCTCTGTCGGCATATATTTCGGCACGGTCCATTTAAGGCGGCTCATCGATTATAAAATTCCAATAAACGCAGTAATATAGCAATTTGACATAATATATACTATGTATTATTCTGTAAGCAAGCAAAGGAATGGAA
>JAISYN010000053.1 GCA_031269915.1 Synergistaceae bacterium | reverse complement strand
CAGTAAAACACATATTTTCCATTCGAGGTAACTATTCTTTTCTTGTAAGCACATTGCTTCTAGGTAAAATCTTCCAGTATTTGATAAAAAAAGGGTTCTTTCTAAAAAAGGTTAATCCTGTATGGGCCAAATTTAGTATAGCAATTTTCTTTTCAAATGCAGTAATTTCTTTACAAACTTTTTTTTCTTGGCTTCCAATAAATCCATTTTTATGGGATTTGCAAAATTTACCATATAGGTATATTACAATAAACTTCCTTTTTCATCTCTATATCGCATTAATTAATAATGCAATTAAAATAAGGAGTGGTTTAAATGCTACCAACGATCAAAGTCTTAATAACTGTCAGTAAGTACACAGCAGCAATCATTACTGGAACTTTAGGAGTAGCCGCATTAATTACTCCTTATGTATTGACAGGAATGATCCCGCGGCTATAATGTTTGTTGATTCAAATTTTATTTCCTTGCTCGATATTCCTTTGATCTAGGAATCAAGGGCATGAGGCGTATGTTATGTTTTATATGTTAGTTTTCACTAAATTTTATGCGCGATGATTCGCGATTCGGGGCAAAGAAAATTTTTCGCTTTCCGCGATATCGTGTTTCTGTCGTGTTCGGTTCTCGCGCTTGCGGTTTTCGTTTATTCGAGGGAATTGACTCCGCAATCGGGGAAAAAGTATGCCGACGTGACCGTGGACGGGCAGTTCGTGAAGACGATCATGCTTGACAGGGAGGAAACTTATTCTCCCCCCGGGCGGCCCGGCGTCCAGATAGCGGTGCGCGGAGGAATGATAGGGTTTGTGCGTTCCGACTGCCCGGATAAAATATGCGTTCACTCGGGTTTTCTGTCCATTCCGGGACAATCGGCGGTATGTCTGCCCAATCGCGTCGTGGTGCGGGTCGCGTCCGGGGAAGAAGACGAGATCGACAGCGCCGTCTACTAAATCGCGCAAGGAGGTTCGGATGAAAAAATACACCGTGCGCGAGATAACCTCTCTCGCGCTCATGTTATCCCTGATACTGGTCCTTTCCGCCCTCGAAGGCATGCTGCCGCCTCTTCCCTTTCACATGCGCCTCGGACTCTCCAACGCGGTAACCATGTACGCGCTCTTTTTCATGGGCTGGAAACCGGCGTTCACGCTCGCAGCGCTCAAATCGCTGTCAGTTTTCCTGTCGAGGGGCCCGATTGCCGGCATCATGAGCGCGAGCGGCGGAATCGCGTCGCTTATTGCGATAGCGGCTATAGCCGCGCTCTCCTCCGGCGCGTCCTATTTATTCCTCAGCGTGACAGGGGCGCTCATCCACAACATGGCGCAGCTCGCCGCCGCGTCGCTGATAGTATCGACAAACCTTGTCCCGGTATATCTGCCGATTCTCGCCGCGGCGGCGATACCCGCAGGAACGCTGACGGCGGGAGTGCTGCGCGCCGTTATGCCGGTCTTCAACGCCATTTCGCCCGAAAAAGCGAGGCCGCTGCGGACATGAGACGCTGGCGGGCCAAGTTCATCGCGATGGCGGCTATAGCGGCGCTTGCGGCTTGCTGCGCGGTCGCGTGGGGTGTCCGGGAAAACGTGCGCGGCGGAGAGCGTGTCCGCAAATTTTCAACGGAATTTTTCGGCACGTTCGACACGGTCGTCACGTTTACCGCCTTCGCGCGTGATGAAGCGGAGTTCGAACGCTTCCTGGGGGTCGTGCGCGGCGAGATGAACCGCATGTCCATGCTGTTCGATATTTATAACAGTTATGACGGCCTCGTAAACCTCAAAACGATCAATGATTCGGCCGGAACCGCCCCGCTCAAAGTCGATTCCGATATACTCGAACTCATAGCGCTCGCTAAAGAAGCGCACGCCGAAACAGGGGGCGCGGTCAACGTCGCGCTCGGGCCGGTTCTCGCGATATGGCACGACTACAGGGAGAGAGCGGCGTCGGGCGACGTGGGGCCGCCGCCGGAGGCGGAACTCAGAACATCCGCGGCGCACACGTCTATAGACGACGTGGAAATGGACGAAGAGAACGGAACCGTTTTCCTTCGATATCCCGACATGCGGCTCGATGTCGGCGCGATAGCCAAAGGGTACGCGGCGCAGAAAGCGGCTGATCGCGCGCGGGCTTTGGGGCTCGCCTCGGGAATCATCAACGCGGGCGGCAACGTTGTGATAATCGGCCCGCCCCTGGACGGACGGGATGCGTGGAACATAGGCGTGCAGGCGCCCGAGCCGGACGGCGCGTCGTTTCTGATCGACGTGCTAAGCCTGCAGGGCGGTTCGGCCGTCACCAGCGGAAACTACCAGCGATATTTCATATCGGACGGAAAGGTCTATCACCATATAATCGATCCCAAGACGCTGTATCCCGCCGAAAACGTGAAATCCGTCACCGTCATCCACTCCGATTCAGCCACGGCGGACATTCTGTCGACCGCCGCTTTCATATTGCCGCCGGAGGAAGCGTACTCGCTCGCCGCGCGGCGCGGCGCGGAGGCGATTTGGATCACGGAGGACGGCGCGGCCGTAGCGACGCCTGGATACCTGAAATATTCAAAACAGGCCAAAAAACCCGGCCGGGGCGGATTGAAGATGATCGGGCAATGACGATCACAATTCGCAAATTTCGCAAAAAACCCAGCTCCGACGGATCGTCGGCCAGAGGGCCTTAGCCGGAGGGAAAACGCACTGTTATGACCGTCATTCATCTAAACGCCGACATCGACGCCATGACGTCCGCGACGTTCGGACTCAGGACACATTCTCCTGGTAGTGGCTTGAACGAACCTTGGCTGGGCAAGATAACCATAGAGGGGAATGGGTACGCGATCGACGGCAAAGGAAGGGTAAACAGTGCTCTGCGTTTTCACAACCGCTTCGATTTAGCGCCCGGAACAAGTAAAATCATTTTGCGCAACCTGACGATGAAGAACCTCAACAGCAGTATAGGTTATGGTGGAGGTGCAGTCGGGGTGCGGCAGGGCGAACTCGAAATAGAAAACTGCGCTTTTATCGGCAATAGCTGGATCCCGGCTGAACCAGCCTTTACCCAGCGTGGAGGCGGGGCTGTATATTCTGAACGGGTTGGCGGTACTCTGAAGATCACCAACAGCACATTTTATGGAAATGGAACAAGCGCAAACAGTGCGCCAAGCGCCGGCTCTTCTGCTGGCCGGCGCTGCGGCGTTTATTACCCGGCGGCGCGGGAATTGACGCGGCTGTAACAGGACGACATACAAGCGGACGGGACGGCCCTTGCTTTCGGGGGCCGCCCCGTCTGTCTTGTTCTCATATTTTCCCGCGTCAATTATTCTGAGAAATTTTCAGTTGAAAACCTAGAGAGGAAAGAACTTTCAAAATAGTTTCAAACGAAGGATTGCCGCTCTGTTCCTCTGTTCCCAAAAGAAAGCCGGCGAATTCGCGCGCTTATGACAAGATACAATAAAACAAATAAATATCACATACAATATCCGACAATATCCAAAATACCAAAGCGCGCAGGGCGGACGCGGGCATTTTGCCGCGGAAAAATCAGGCGAAGTTTTTGACAATTTTACGCGCTGTTTGTATAGTAGTTATCCATAAACCGCTTTTTAGGACGTGACATTCTGTTGAACATAAAAAACTTCACTCCATACGCGAAATCGCGCTTATCGGCGAAGTCCTTGGCAGATCCGCGCAGCGGCGGATAAGGTGTCTGCGTTGGATATCACCGGGAGGGTCTTCAACGGCTGTGAAACATCATACAAAGACGCGAGCGCGGTCGTCTTCGGCGCGCCTTTCGAATCGCGCGCGCCCGGCGGAAAGGGTACGGGCGGCGCGCCTTCGGCGCTGCGCGGCGAATCCCGCCTTATGGAGACGTTCAGCCCTTATCTGCGCGCCGATCTCACGGACCTCAAAATAAACGACGCCGGAGATATCGACATATCGTCATTGGACGTGATTACGGCGCTCGACGCGATAGAATCGTTCTGCGGGAGGCTTCATGACGACGGTAAAATGCCTGTGATGATCGGCGGAGAGCATATAACCGCCTGCGGAGCCGTGAGAGCCGCGGCATCGAGGTGGCCCGAACTGGCGGTGCTGCATTTCGGCTCTCACGCCGATTTGAAACGCGAGTATGACGGCGAGGCTTTTTCAGGCTTCACTACGATGAGGCGCATATGGGACATCGTGGGAGACGGCAGGATATACCAATTTGGAATAAGGTCCGGAAGCAGGGAAGAGTTCTTATGGGCAGCGGAACACATCCGAATGGAAACAGAGGGCGCGAACAGCATCGACAGTTGCGCGGAGGCGGTTATATCGCGTCCCGTTTATATAACGGTAGACCTTGGAGTGCTCGACCCGGCGGAACTGCCGGGCGCCGCCATGCCCGCGGCGGGCGGCATGGCTTTCCGTTCTCTGTATGACGCGCTTTTGAGCCTTCGCGGGCTCGACGTAGTCGGTTTCGACATATGCGGGCTCTCCCCATGCTGTGATAATTCGAGGATTTCGATCGCTCTCGCGTGCAAATTGCTCCGGGAGATGCTGCTGGCTTTCTACTGGCGTTAAAACATTGAACGATTTTTCCGTCTCGCTCATCCAAATCGGCCCTTCCGCCAGCGCTACGGACGGCGTAAATCGTATGTACGAACTCGCCCTGTCAATACCGGAGCCCGCCGACATAATGCTGCTCCCGGAAATGTGGCTGGGCGGGGACGCGGCATTGGACGCTTCCAATCGCGCCCTTCAAGCGATATCGGAATTCTGCGGCGACCAGGGAGGGTTCGCGGTTTCCGGAGGGTTACCCTGGGACGGCGAAGGACAGCGAACGATCAGAACATGGATAACGGACGACGCCGGGAGGCCTTTTATGTTTTACGACAAGGTCCACCTCTCATCCAAAGACGGGGAAAACAAAATTTATTCGCCGGGGCGCTATGCCCGGCTCTGGAACACTGGAGAAACACTCTGCGCCGCTATATCCGGCTACGACCTCATGTTTCCCGAGTTTTGCCGCCAGATATCGGCCGCGGGGGCGCGGATTCTGTTTGTTTCGGCTCAATGGGACGAAGAGCTGTTTACGGCGTGGGAACCCGTCCTGCGCGCCGCGGCGTTCACCAGTCAATGTTACGTTGCCGCATGCAACAGGACGGGCGAATCGGACGGAAGAAGATTCTGCGGAAACTCCGCCGTCGTCTCCCCTTGGGGAAAAATTATCGGACGAATGGGAACCGGAGAGGGAACGCTCAAAGTCGAATTCAAGCTGTCGGATATAGAAAGATGTAAAAAGAGTCTCCCTCTCGAACGCGACAGGCGGGGAGATGTTTACGTCACGCTGCGGTAAGGAGCGCGATATTTTATATTTTATAAAACTCCTCCGGTGAACGCAGCACCGTCACACCCGAAAAACTGCGTAATTCTTCAATGCGGGCGAGATCAATCCGGCGCGGTATGACTTCTATTCTTACGCCGGAAGGCGTGACAGACGATATTTCACGCTCCGCGTCAGTAGGCAGTACGAAAATCGGAACAGAACTCTTGCCGGCCTGGGCGAAAAAATTCGAAGAAAGCGAATCGGCTATACCGAGCGCGCATTTGGCGATAGTATTGGCCGTCGCCGGAGCTATCACCAGCGCGCGGTACCTTCCGCCGGAGAAGTATATCGCTCCTCTGGAACTGAAATCGTCCTCGTAAAAAATTTTAAACCCGCTTTCTCCGATGCGTTCCGTTACACGGTACATGGCGGCCACTTCACGCCCCGCCCGGGTATAATACAAGTCGCCCGAAATATTCTTTGCCCCGGTCAGGAAACCGGCCGTCTCCCTTAAAAAATGCCCGGCCCCGGTTATAACCCAGCAGACGCGCCTTCTATCTTCCATATCAGACATGTTATTTCAGTAAACTTCCCAGCCACGCATCGAGAGACGAAACCCGCGCCTCATCTCCCGGACGCCCGCCGCCCTGGAGTTCACGCCTCATATCGCCGAGCAGTCCGCAGCGTTCGGCGCAGGCGTTGTGCGCGTGTATGCTTTCAAAATTATCCTGACGCGCCCAAATAAACGCGTCGTCGGGTATCGAGGGCAATTTCTCCGCCACTCCCCTTATCATCTCTCTCACTGCGTCTTCCACAAAGCGCGGTCTCTCGTGTCCCTTGCGAACTACGTGAAGTTCATCGGGCCGCTTCAAAAGTTCGTATATCTCGGAACTCATCGCGTCCTCTACGATTTTCACAATCTCTTCGGCTCCAAGCCGGGCCTGCGTACCGATGACCAATGTTCCGCATCCCCTCTGATTGTGCGACGCAAGCGGCACAATGGACGTTATCTCGCTAGCCTGAGCCGCGCTGTAACCGGCTGACTCGAGCGCAGCTCGCGCGTATTCGGCGACCATTTCACGCGCGCACGGGCAGACGGTAAAGCCTGTCACTTCCACTCCGACCGCCCTTCTCGCCGTATGACCGTCGCTTATCGCGATCCCAATGAAAGTGTAGATGTTCTCGGCCTCGGAGCCGGAGACCGGAGTACGCCTCGTCATCGGAAACTGAGCGCGTATGCGTACTTCCGCCCGATCCGTTCCCTGCGCGCGCGCTATGGCAAGGGCCATCCGCTCAGCCAAAGTCTCTATATCCGGCGAGACCTCCGCCGACATCTCGGAAGCGACGTCCTCCATATTTTCTATGAAGCGCGACATGTGAGCCCCCGAGCGTTCAGCCGACAAGTGCGCGAACATGTCCAATTCCGCGAAAAAAAGCGCGCTCGAACTTCTGGCGCCGCGTCTCAGCCGCAGAACCCTTTTCAAGCCGGTGACGCCGACGCGAGACAGCTCGATCCGAGTCGCCGGTTCGCAATTTTGAATGTCGTTTCCCAGAGGTTTTTCAGACCGGACCGCGGTCATGGGCGCTACACGGGCGCTCGGTTTTTCTTCAGAATCATATCCACCACTATGGCGGACGCTATGATCGCCTTGCGTTTTATGGCGTCCGTGAGTTCCGGTTTGACGGAAACCACGTATTTGTACGCCGTGGTGAACAGTTCCTTCATCGCGCCGGCCCATCAAGGATGGAGATTTTGCTCATGAAAAAACACCAGCCTCTTCGCAAAGAAACAAGAGTTTTTTCGTTCATGCCGGCGATTGCGAGATTCAAAGGCGTCATCGCTTTGTTCAGGAAAAGGCTCAGGAATTTGTGTCCGCCGGACATTTTCTGCTGGACGCTGCCTATTTGGTTTCCTTCTTCGTCGAAAATCCTGTAAGAGTTCGTGAATTTCAGGACAGCCACTTTTTCGTCTATAAAGAAGACGTCGCGATTAAAAAAATCAGCCATACAAAAATCTCCTCTTTTGCGCGTTTTTCGCGTCGGGATTGCTGCGGCCCTAAAAGCGTAACGGCCGCGGCAATCCGGTTTCCTATTACAAAATTATATTATGGGAGGAGTTTTGTCAATCCCGCGTCCCGCTCACTCGAATCGCGGTCAGAACCTTGAGGCTCTGCCTCAAACTCCGCCGGGGAACCAGGGAGAGTGCGGGGAGCTTACTCCTGCCGGGTTCGGACAGAGCCCGATGTTTTGATCCTGCGGTTTAAGACCGCCCCGCGGGCAAGAATTTATGGATGAGGACACAATCCTCTGCCGGACGCGGGCAACGCCGCGGTTTTACCTCAGTCGTCGCCGCCGGAAAGCTGGGTCGACAGGTAGCGCTCTCCGGAGTCCGGCAGAATGACCACTATGTTTTTTCCTGAGTTTTCCTCGCGTTCGGCTGCCCGGAGGGCCGCCCATACCGCCGCGCCCGCGGATATGCCTACGAGGATCCCCTCGCGGCGGGCGACGTCTCTGGCGGTCGTAAAAGCGTCATCGTTCGTCACTCTCACCACTTCGTCGATTATAGACCGGTTCAGAACTTTCGGGATGAAACCGGCCCCTATCCCCTGAATCCGGTGCGGGCCGGGACGTCCGCCCGAGAGCACTGGAGACGCGTCAGGCTCGACCGCTACTATTCTCACGCCTTTTTTGCGGGATTTCAGCACCTCTCCTACCCCGGTTATGGTCCCGCCCGTCCCGACGCCCGCGATGAAAACGTCGACGTTCCCGCCAGTGTCGTTCCATATCTCCTCGGCGGTTGTTTCCCGATGCGCCTGCGGGTTGGCCGGATTTTCAAACTGGAGCGGCATGAAGCTGTTCTCTATCATGCCTCTGAGTTCGCGCGCTTTGTTCACCGCTCCGTTCATTCCCTCGTTCCCGGGGGTGAGGACGATGTCCGCCCCGAGCATCTGCGCGAGTTTTCGGCGTTCGACGGACATGGTCTCCGGCATCGTCAGGATCAATTTATAACCTCTGACCGCGCAGGCCCACGCAAGTCCGATGCCGGTGTTGCCGCTCGTCGGCTCGATAACGACGCCGCCGGGAGCGAGCTGGCCGCCGCGTTCCGCGGCCGTCAGCATAGCCGCGCCTATCCTGCACTTGACGCTGTTCAGCGGGTTGAAGGATTCCACCTTGCCCCATATCGTTCCCGGCAAACCGCAGCTTATTTTCCCAAGCCTCACCAGAGGAGTGTTCCCGACGGCAAGGGCGATATTTTCATAGGCCGTGGAACGAAAACCCGCTTTCGAAGGTTCGGGGGTTTGTGATTTTATCTGATCTGTCATATTGAATACTCGCTTTCATGGTCGATGTCGTATTTGAACAACGCTTCTACGCGGCTTTTCAAATTCACGTGTTCCGGGTCGCTGCGGCGGCGCGGGCGTGGGCTCGTCACCGGAAAGACGTTTCTCACCGAACCCGGAGGCGGTGAAAACACGACAATTTCGTCGGACAGGTACACGGCTTCGTCAGTGTCGTGGGTCACAAGCACTATGGTTATTCCGGTCTCGTTCCAAAGCCGCAGCAGATCGTCCTGAAGGCGTTCTCTCGTGATTGTGTCCACCGCGGCGAACGGCTCGTCCATGAGAATTATTTTAGGCCCGACGGCGAGGGCGCGGGCGAGCGCCAGACGCTGCCTCATTCCTCCCGAGAGCTGCGACGGGTACTTGTTCAGCGAGTCGCCCAAACCGACGCTTTTCAAAAAAGGCAGAGCGCGGGGGATTCGTTCGGCCCGCGCCACTCCGCGCAGCTTCAGGGCAAAGGTCACATTCTGAAGGGCCGTCATCCACGGAAATACCGCGTAATCCTGAAATATCATTGCTATGTCATGCTTGGGCCTGTCCCTGAACATACCGTTCGCGAGCGGCGAAATGAACTGGTACTTGCGCCGGTATTCCTCCATCTCACGCCTGGTCGAGGGGAGCGGCTCCAATACCGTCACGCCGTCTATCAGGACTTTCCCCTCCGTCGGCGCCTGCAAACCCGCGAGGATTTCGAGGAAGGTGGACTTCCCGCAGCCGGACGGTCCAAGTATGCTAACTATTTTCCCGGCGCCTATCTTGAGCGACACGGAGAGAACGGCGGTCAGTCCGTCGGCGGTTCTGTCGTCGTTCACTATGGAGAAGAATTTCGTTATCCCTCGGGCTTCTATCACGCGCTCATCTTCCGATCTTCCAGACCGACAGCTTGAGTTCGGCGAATTTCAGAACCTCTATCAAAAACCAGCCGATAACGCCGAGTATCACCATACACACCACCATCACCGGTATCTGGAAGAAATCCTTCGCCTCGACGAGCAGATACCCTATACCGGTGCGTCCGCCGTACATCTCGGCGATGACGAGCATTACAAGGCCCATCGCCACTCCAGTTTTGACGCTCATTATGATCGCGCCGATGGCGTGCCATATATAAACATGCAGTATGAGCGTGAGTTCGCTCGCCCCGAAAACCCTGGCCGAGGCGAGATATCTCGGTTCGGTGTCCTTTATCGCCTGATAGGTGTTAAACAGTATGGGGTAAAACGACCCGATAAATATCAAAAACGTCTGCATGGGCAGGCCGACGCCGAACAGGATTATCGTTATGGGCACCCACGCCGGAGGCGGCACCGGCGCCAATAGCTGGAAGAGCGGCAGAACGCGCTTCCGTATCGCAATGTTCCAGCCCATCAGTATGCCTATGGGAATCGCCGTCGCGGCGGCGATTCCCAGTCCGAGGAAAAATTTGCCCATGCTATGGCCGATATGCGTCAGAAGGCGTTTCTCGGTCAATAATTCCCAAAACGTCGCGGCCACTGTGGACAGCGGCGGAACCAGCGCTTTCGGGACGACGCCCGACCGCGGAAGAAACTCCCATAACAGGAGCAGCGGGATGAAAACAGCGATGAACTCCAGCGAAAAAATGCTCCCGAGAGCGTTGCGCAGGAAATATCCGGCCTCCCTGAGTATGAGCCTCCACCCTTTTGTCCCGTAACCGTCCATTCAATTTCCCCCGCTCGGTTCGTCAGTCGTCATCGTCAGAATCGACCTTGTTGCCTTCCTCGTCGAGAAATTCAGCGAGAACGGCGACCAGTGAGTCGTCCGCCCTGCCGAACTCCGGAACGGGCTGACTGTCCAATATGTCCCGAGGAATCGCGGTATGACGCGCCACCGCCGCCCGCAACTCATCGGGCTCGGCGGATTCAGCTTTCAGGAGGAGTTTTGTGAGTTTTTCACCCTCCGCCGCCGCGTCTTTTCTAACAAGCAGCACCTGCGCCGCCTGATCCACTATCGCCGGGCAGCACTCGTCGCCCGGCTGAACTTCCCAGTCCTGATACAGTATGGAGTGTCCCTGCGCCAGCGCGATCACCGCCGACGCGCCCTTCACCACCGCGGCGTCGGCCTCTTTGGCTTCAAGGGCCGGCAGCATGGTATCGAAGGGCATCACGATATAATCCACGTCTGAAATATCGGTTTTCAGCCGGATCGCGTCCTTTTTGAACGCGGAGAGCAGGACGCACTCCGGCGAGGAGACGGCTATCCTGAGCCCGTTCAGCTCGCCCAATCTCCTATTGAGTCCCTTGCGTAAAACCAGCGTCGCTCCGTAGGGAAACGTTATTCTGCCTATAGCGGTCAGGCGCTCGAACCCTGGAAACTCCCGGAGATTCCGTACCTTTACTATATCTATGAATCCCGCGTCCACGCTTCCAGAGAGAAGCGCGTAGCCCACGTCCGCGGCGGAGCCGAACTTCACAGCCTCGAACTTGCCGTCCCAGCCCGGTTCCTCCGACGCTCTGTACAGAGCGGCAACGAGATTGCCTCCTGTGTGTCCGATCGCGAAACGTTCCCCCGCTTCGGCGAGGTTCGCGCCCCAAAATATCGCGCCTACGCCGAGGACGCATACGCATATTTTGAAAAACGGCATACTGTTCCTTGACATAGACGCTACTATCTACATATGCCCGAAATTACCAGGTTATGCCCTTGAAAGCGGAGGCGAAAAGTTTATCCCCCGGATTCTCCTTGATATTGCCGAGTTTTAGAAGCTCGTTTCCCAACGCTCTGAGCCCGTCCCTGTCGAGAGTGGTCGTAAATTTAAGCCTGTCGTTGCCGTGAATTATGGCCTCCCTGGGAGCGCCGGTGTACTTGACAGCGATGTCCACTATGTTGTCCGCCGTCGGATTCGAGAGGATTATTTTGTTGGCCTCGTCAACCGCTCTCACAAAGAGTTTGAGATTCTCCGCCTCACCCGCCAGTATTCTGTCACTGGCGTTTATGGTTCGGCAGGAGATGTTCGCCGAAACGTCGGGAAAGACGACCTTGTATCCCGCGAGTTCGGCGATGCTGACGTGCGGCTCCTCCAATATCGCGCCGTCGACGCTCTTCGATTGCAGCGCGGATATGGCGGGTCCTCCGGCCAGCTTCTGAAGGCTGAACGCGCCGCCCGCTTCTCCAGCTTTGACAGCGAGTGAGATGACGGCTTCGCACGTGGGGGAAATACCCGCTATTTCCTTGCCCTTCAGGTCGGCGAACGTTTTGATCGGCGAAGAGGGATCGACCACGAGCACCGAGGTGCATGGGCGCTTCACCTGAGCTATCGACTTGATCGGAGCGCCGTTGGCGATAGCCGCTATCGCCACGGTCGGGCACGACCAGAAAATATCCGCTCCGCCGGAGACTACCAGATCCCTCGCCGCGGCGTTGTCGGACACGCTCTCAATCTGCACGTCGAGGCCGTATTTTTCGAATATCCCAAGATCGTGCGCGACGTAGAGATTGAGATGATGCGTAGTTTGCGCGTCGGCCACCACGAACTTGAACGGCGTCTGCACCGCGGAATTCGCCGGACTGACGGACAGGTTTGAAATTAACGGCGCGGCTGCCAGCGCGATGATTACAGCCGTAAAAAACGGAAAAGCTCTCAAATTTTTCATAAAGAACACCCCTATCTCAAAGTCAGAAATTGAAATTCCCAATTGACGCGACGTTTTGGATATGATCTCACCTCCCCGCCCTGTCTTTATGGTTCGATACGTAAAAGGCCCATGTATCTGTACAACCGAACCAAAACCTTCGCCAAACGAGTTTGACATGCCCCGAAATATTTCCGCCGCCTCCATATAAAACATATTTATATAGTAGAGATACTAGGATTATATTACATAAATTCTTTCGCGCTGTCAAGCGGAAAAAATTTCCCGTCATATTGGGCAGAATCTTGTGACTCTTCCCCCAATCCCGTATAGGAACCGGTTCCCAGAGATTGGATTCAATTCGGACATCATTTGCTCGACTCAAACCTCAAACAGTTGTATCCTATAATAGGCAGCGTACCCATCCGTTGCCGGTTCCGGGAATTGGCAGTTGTTGGGAGGCGGTATGATGAAGGGCATATTGATCGTGGCTCCGCTCGTTTTGGTAAGCGTCGTCGGCATGGCTCTGCGAGCGTCTGGCTTTTTAAAAATCCAGGCAAGAGATACGCTGACGCGAGTTCTCTATTGGATAGTTCTCCCTCCCCTGCTTTTCAGGACCACCTATCTGGCCGTCAGAGGCGGGATTCCGGACAGGAAGCTGTTCATCGCGGCATACGGCGTCATGTTCGCCGTTCCCTTGATAACGGTTCTCATTTCCTCCGTTCTGACGCACAGAGGCGATAGAGTCCGCCAAGCCCTCGCCGCTATGGCGTCGGCCCGCGCCAACAACGTCTACCTCGGTCTCCCAGCCTGCGCCCTCGCTCTGGGAGACGCCGGAATGGAGGCGGCGTCTCTGTACCTGGCCGTAACACTGCCCGGCTACAACCTGATATCGATAATGTGGGGCGATATTGTGCTTTCGGGAGGAATCAACCTCAAAACACTGTACCGCAGGGTTCTGTCCGTCATAAAAAACCCGATGGTCATCTCGTGCGTGCTCGGTTTATCCGCCGCGTGCCTCAAAGTTCCCATGCCGGAGATATTGATGACCTCCATGAAAATAATCTCGGACATGGCGACGGGCATCGCGCTGATAGCGCTCGGCATGAGCCTGGAAATCTCCGACATGCTGCCGGCGTTGAGGCGCGCATGGCACGACGCGCTGATAAAACTCGTGCTGCACCCGGCGATAACGTGGCTGTTTTTTTACATATGGCCGACGCCCGAAATATTCTTTCGTGTCGCGCTGATAATCGCCTCCATGCCCACAGCCATAAACACCTTCATATTGGCCGGGGGTATGGGGCTGGACGAGCGATACGCCTGCGAAATGATCGCGGTATCGACATGCCTCGCTCCGATTTCGATCCCTGTCTGGATTGCACTGCTCGGGATAGGTTAAAAATTTCCATAATATAGCAGAAGCATGATATTTTGAAGCTGAAGTCTCCTGTCAACGAAAAACGCTCTTCCGAGTTTAACAGACAAACTGAGAAAATAAGGAGAAACCGGAATATTTCGAATCAGCACTGGGGCCCGCCGCTGCTGCCGGCGGGCCCCAGTGCCGTGACTCATTCGCTGTTATTTTTTCAAAGCGGCTTTTATTTTATCCGGCGTCGCGGGGAGTTCTTTCACCCTCGCGCCGCAGGCCGCGAAAACGGCGTTGCATATCGCGGCGTGCGGAGCGGACAAGGGCATCTCCCCTGTCCCGCTTGCGCCGAACGGCCCGTAGGGGCGCGGTGTTTCGACGTGAACCAGCCTCAGATCGTCCGGCACGTCCTTTGGATACGGCAGGCCGCACGTGATAAGATTGTTGTACTTCGTCTCGTCGAGGAAGTCCTCGGTGAGCGCCAGCCCTACGCCCTGCGCTATACCTCCGTACTGCTGCCCGTCGACTACCGCGAAATTGCAGATGACGCCGACATCGCCGACCAGAGCGAACCTTTCCGCTTTCGCCTTTCCAGTCTCGGTATTCACCGACACCTGCGCGACATTGACGGCAAACATATGGGACATGAAGGGGTATCCCATGCCGGTCTCGGGATCGTTTCCGGTGCATTCAATCACATTGCCGTCGTTGTCGACCACCTTTGTCTTGAACGTCGCCTCGTAATAAAGCTGTTTGCCCTCGGCGACCATCTCGTCGTATGTGCGGTATGTCCCGTCGTCTTTGCGCATAGCGTCGAGAAGCATGTTGCAGCTCATGACGATAGCGTTGCCGACCATGTTCTGGCAGCGGCTCGCGGCGGCGGCTCCGCTGTTCGGCGTCTTGGCTGTGTCGCTGGATACATGTTTTATCCTGCGCGGGTCGATTTCAAGCGGCTTCAAAGCCTCGTGCGCTGTCCCGACCGTGCCCATATCAGCGCCCTGGCCGTGATCCTCCCATGTGTTGTAGATTATCACGCCGTCTTTCGTAAGTTCCACTCCGTTCGCGGCTTCATCCGCCCCGTCGTCGTTGGAGTTATAGATCGAGAACGACACGCCCGCGCCGAATTTGATTTTCCCGTCTCCAGCGAGGTTCTTCTTTTCCGCGTCCGTTTTGAATTCCTCATATATCGGACGGGCTTTCTCTATCATTTCAGGAAATGGATAGACCTCGAAACGCTGTCCGCTCGGCGAGAACCCTCCATCCTTCATTATATTCTTCGCACGGAACTCGAACGGATCTATCCCAGCTTCGTACGCCAGCATATCCATAGCGGTTTCGCAGCCCCAATGCGTTTGCGGGCCTCCGTACGCGCGAAACGCGGCCGACCAGCGGTGGTTGGTCCACACGGTGTATCCCACGCCCTTCAGGTTGGCGATATCGTACGGCGCCAGGAAGAACTGTATCCCCTTGTTCATGAGATCCTGGCTCGATTCGGAGTACGGGCCGTGATCCACGTACCAGATATGTTCCCCGCCAACCAGTTTGCCGTCCTTATCGGCGCCTATGCGCACTTTCATCAGGAACGGCGAGCGTTTGGGCGTGCGGGTGATGTGTTCCTTCATATCCAGTCTCATATATACGGGGCGGTCTTTTATGACCAGCAGGCAGGCGGCCAGCAGGTATTCATTGGTCGGTCCGACTTTGTACCCGAAGGTCGCGCCCATGTTGTTCTGTATGACGCGGATGCCCGACGGGGGAACGCCTATGCCGCGCGCGATCATGAGCTGATGACGGTACACGCAGATGCTCTTCGTCTGGAGGCACAGCCTGCCCTCCTCGTCGTAATACCCGTACCCGCAGTCGGTTTCCAGAGTGAGATGAGGCTGACGCGAACTATAGAAAGTGTCGTCGATCTTATACGGAGCGTTGTCGATGATGTCCTTCGGATCCTGCCCTTTTTGGAACGGACGCCGGTTGAAGGCGTTGCGTATGCCGTCGATGCCCTCGATTTCGTCGTATACGGGAATCGCGTCCGGGGCCATGGCCTGATGTATATTTATCATCTCTTTCAGCGGCTCCACTTCCACGTTGACAGCCGCCGCCGCTTCGCGGGCGAGTTTCTCGTTATCGGCCACCACAACCGCGACGCATTCGCCCCATTGGCGAATCTTGTCGCCTTCCGGCACTATCATGCGGCGCTCCCAGCCGTCCGTCGTCGCGGTCGGGCTGTTTACCTGCCCGCGTATTCTGTTGGTGCCCTTGTTGTCCGTGAGGGTTTTCGCGGTCACGATAGCGCGGACGCCCGGCATCTTTTCGGCGGCGGAGAGGTCTATTTTCTTCACGACCGCGTGACGGTACTGTGTCGTCACCGGTACCGCGAACAGAGTCCCTTCCGGCAGCTTGAGGTAATCGTCATCGCCGTAGTCGAACGTGCCGGTCGCTTTGAATATGGCGCTCGGACGCGGATAACTGGTATTCCAGACCTGTTTGCCCGGCTCCATTCTCCTCGCCAGGTCCTGGAAGCTCTTTCTGCCGTTCAGGACTTCGGCCGCTTCCATGACCGCGTTGGTTATCTGTATGTACCCGGTGCAGCGGCAAGTCATAAAGTTTTTTTGAAACGCCTCCCGAACCTCTTCTCGCGTCGGATTTGGATTGTGTTCGAGCAGATGCTTCGCGACCATGACGAAACCCGGAGTGCAAAATCCGCACTGAATAGCCCCGTTCACTATGAACGCCAGTTGAATCGCGTGCGGCGCGGTAACCGTTCCAACTCCCTCGATGGTGCATACCGCCGAATCCTCGGGAACGTTCTTCCACCTGGTAACGCAGGAGCGCACTACCTTGTCGTTCAGTATCACGTTGCATACCCCGCACTGACCGCAGTTGCAGCCGCGCTTCGTTCCAGTCATGCGCTGCTGTTCCCGGATCACTTCGAGAAGAGTGGTCTCCGGAGCGGCGACTATCCTCTTGGGAATTCCGTTTATTGATACTCTTTTAACATGGTATAACTTTTTACCGGGATCGTTTTCTTTTCCAGGCACTTTTTACAACTCCTTTCCAAATCAAATTTGACCGCGAGCGCGCAAGACGCTCCCCGGCCAAATCAAGGAAGGCCCGCCCATTTTGGGAGAACCTTGGCTTCTTCCCCTTATGGCCCTTTCGGTTTTGTAGGACACGAAGCCCGTGGCAGCCGCAGATTGCTCATATTTAAACTACGGCTAAATTTATACGAATATTATGGAATTATCAACAGGAAAACGGCGAAACCGCGAAAGCTGATACACTGTTGCATGTCTTTGCGTCCGAGGCCGGAGCGTCACCTGGCTGAGAACGAACACTCAGGCCAATGGCACGGCGCGCAGTGTTCGCACAATCCCCCGACTCCCCACTGTCTGACGTGCGGCGACGGATCGGTTCCGGCGAATATAAACGGCAGAATTTTATCGAGCGCCGTGCGTTCGTCATGCACCACGCACGCCGGCGACCCGATGATCGCGATATTTCCGCCGGACGGGACGTCCGCCCATCCTAGCATGAGCATTGCCCCAGGAAGTACCGGAGTACCCTTGAAAGCGATACGATCCGCCGTCATCCCGATTCCGCCCGGCGTTCTGTCGTCGGAGTCGACGCTCATACCTCCAGTGCAGACGACGATTTCAGCCCCCTCCGCAATGAAACTCTTTATAGCCTCCGCTATTTCATGAGAATCGTCGGTACAAAAACGCCGGCCAAGGAGCGCCCCCCCGAATACGGATATTTTCCCGCGGAATTTTTCCGCGAAAGCGTCCTCGACCCATCCCTCGACAATTTCCCTGCCCGTTATCACAAGGCCGGCTTTGAGCGGCGCGAATGGCAGAACGTCGATTCTGCCCGCCGATTTAACTGCCGCGTCGACGCGATCTTTTTTCATGGCAAGCGGTATGATGCGGAAAGCCGCTATCGGCTGTCCTCTTTTCACCTGGCGGTTGGGGGCAATCGTCGCAAGCGTCCAATCGGCGTCGGCGTTGACGGCGTCCACCGTGGCCGGATCGTAAGACAACAGGCCGTCGCATTTGGCTCGTATGGTGATGCGACCTTCTTCGGGGGAAGAACCTGAGCAGTTTGCGCCGAGCAGTGTTTCGCATAGCGCGCGGGCCGCGTCATCCTCGTGGAGTTCGTCCGGTTCCAGTTCGAGAATCGACAGATGCGCGCGCCCCATCGCGCGCAGAACGGGAATGTCAGCCTCGGTTATTATCTGTCCTTTTTTGAACCGTGCGCCCTTTGTGCCATTTATCGCGTCTATCCTGGTAAGATCGTGGGCGAGCGGTCTGCCAAGCGCTTCTTCGAGTGTTATTTCGGTCAGTCTCACTTTTTATCGCTCTCTTTGCCGGCGCATTCGGGACATTTACCATAAGCGACAAGCTGTTTGCCCTGGACAGTATATCCCTCTGGCGTATGCACCCTTGGTAATTGCTGATCTGTGAGGCATATCATCATTCCGCACGCAACGCACAGAAAATGAGGATGATTGCCGGGACAGCCGACAGCGCCTCTCACATGGGAACAGAAACGCCACGTGCCGTCGAGCCCTTGAACCTGATGCGCTATATCCGCCTCCACGAACGAGGAAAGCGTTCTGTAAAGCGTGACTCTATCCATTTCCGGCATGGCGTCCTGCAGTTCCGAATGGGACATCGGACGGACGGCCTCAATGAGACGCTTCAGAACATCCAGTCTCGGAGGGGTTGTCTTGAGTCCGGCGGTTCTCAACATGCCTCCCAGTTTCGCCGCAATCGCGTTATCCTGTTTTTTCCCTATTTCAATCACTCCCAATATGAATAGGCTGTAAAAAAGTTTCAAGAGAAGGGGCCGATTTTACAACTATATTGCATAACAGTTGGTGAATCATAAACACAACGAGTACCACCCGTCAAGCATTATCGCATTCCCGCGGGGTAAACGCATCAAAAATTTGAGCTAGCTGACCCGCATTCAGAGGGAGAATAGGCATAACGCAAAACCATGTTTGCCTATATCAACGGCTTTTATAACACTCGGAG
>JAISYN010000231.1 GCA_031269915.1 Synergistaceae bacterium | reverse complement strand
GATAACGCTTCATTTCACCGCAAAAAGGCTTTGAGGAAAATCATGCGGTGGAAGAGAAAGAAGTTGTTGTTTCTGCCGGCATACTCGCCCGATTTCAATAAAGCCGAAAAGAAGTGGGCCAACATGAAACAAGCGTTGCCCGATTTGATCGGGCAACACGCTTCGCTTGAAAAAGCTGTCTACAGTTATCTTGGTGTTTCTATTTTATAATTTGATCAGCTATATCATTCTTGCTCAATGTTTTCTTAAACGTATAAGCGATTACGATTAACGAAAACAAAAATGTGAGAGCATCGGACACCGGCATGGAATACAACACGCCATCCAATCCAAAGAACATAGGCAAGATCAATGGGAAACTCACGCCAAACACGACCTCTCTGATCATGGAAAGCAGCGTCGAAATCAATGCGTTGCCTAAAGATTGCAAATAAATAAACGTTGACTTATTGATACAAGCGAAAACTATCATACATAGATAGATACGGAATGACCTGATTCCGAATTCAGTATAGTACACGCTTTCATTTCCGGCGCCGAAAACAACGATCAACTGTCGCGGTAAAAACTCAACGACAAACAGCGCCGCGAAGCCAATACAGGTTTCCGTAAGCAGCAACCGAGAGAAAATCCCTTTCGCCCTATCCTTCAAGCCAGCACCAATATTGTAACCAACTATTGGAATGCAACCAGCCGCAATGCCGATTACGATGGAAATCACGATCTGGAAGAACTTCATCACGATACCTACGACGGCCATCGGTATTTGTGCGTATTCTGGTTTACCGAACACAATGTCTAACGCGCCGAATTTATATATCATATTATTGACAGCGGCCATTGATGCGACCAACGAAATTTGTGACAGCAAACTGCAAATCCCCAACGGTATGAATTTGCGCATGAGTGCGAGTCTCAGCCGAAAACTACTTTTGCGCAGTTTCACGGCCTTCATTTTGAATAAGTAGCCTATAGCAAACAAAGCCGTCGCTATTTGTCCTATAACAGTCGCAACCGCAGCGCCCGTCATTCCCCATTTGCAAGAAAAAATAAAGATTGGGTCGAGTATTATGTTCAGAATTGCTCCCGCTAAAGTCGAGAACATGGCGTATCGCGGACTGCCATCTGAACGGATAATTGGATTCATAGCCTGTCCGAACATAAAAAAAGGCATCCCAACCGTTATCCAGAAGAAATATTCCTTCGACAGCACAAATGTCTCCTTGTTTAACGTCCCGCCAAACGCCGTGATAATTTGGTCTTGAAACGCCAGATAGACCGCCGTGAGCATAAAACTGCTCATGATGGAAAGTACGATAGCGTTTCCAACGCACCTGTGCGCGTTTTCATTCTCGCCTGCGCCAAGGCTGAGGCTGACAAACGCGCAGCAACCATCGCCAATCATAACGGAGATGGCGAGAGCGACGACCGTAAGCGGGAAAACAACCGTGTTTGCTGCATTACCATATGAGCCGAGGTAGTCGGCATTAGCGATGAATATCTGGTCGACTATGTTATAGAGCGCGGCGACCAAAAGTGAGATAACGCATGGCACCGCGAATTTTATCATAAGTTTGCCGATAGTTTCGCGCCCGAGAAATTCATTGGCATTCATTGGTTCCAAAATAACATACTCCCAGATAAAAAAATCGAGCGGCTGCGAATCAACTGGTCTTACGCGATTCACGCCGCTCGTTGTGTTTTGATTTTTTTGTTGGTGAATTTATTTCAATCCAAGTATTCGCCTACGTCGTATGAGCTGAGTTGTTTTTTGACCTTGATGATGATGGAACCATCATCTTGAGTCTTTTCAGCGATTATCTTGTGTTTTGTGTTATTTTGAATTAGAGTTGTTTTGTAACTTTCGCACTCCATTCTAGCGTTTCTCGCCGCAGCATGTTTTGGAACCTCCGGCTTGACTTGGAAATGCAGCGTCTGGCTCAGACACGCGGTTTGTATCCGTTTCAAATTCAATTCCTCCCGTCCATTTGTCATTATCGCTCTGCCAACCATAACAATAGGCACGTTTCTTCGCCCTCATTGGTGAAAATACTGAAACCGCTAATCCTTCAACCCTTCCTCCAAATCGCGAAGCATCATATCCGTTGCGGTGATGCCGCCTTCAGCCAGGTACCACACGTCGGGCGTCAGATAGACTATGCGGCCGTTATTGTACGCGTCGGTTTTTTGCACCAGTTCGTTTTCCATGACCTCTCGCGCTACTTTCGAGCCCGCTGTTCCGATCGCGGCGTCACGGTCGAGGACGAAAATGTAGTCGGGGTTCTGTTCGACCAGCAGTTCGAAGGAAGCTGAGTCTCCGTGAGGATTGGCCGCTTGCCCCGCGTTGGGTCTTCCGCCCCGCTCGCGAATTGTGCCCGGTTTCGTGAGATTCGTGAAGCCGGCTTCATTGCCTATAACGGAACACCTGCTTCCGTCCGGCAGAGCGTTGAAAGAACTGCTGGTGACCATCCCCACTATCGCGGTTTTGCCGGACGCCGCGGACTTCAACGCGGCGATTCGCGCGTCGAAGCCTGATGTCAGATCCTTCGACTCGGTATCGCGGCCGAAAATGGACGCGACCTTGGCGACGTTTGCCACAAATCCTTTCATGTAACCCGCCGAGTTATCAATTGTCATCAAAACGACGGGGGCAATCTCCGAAAGATTATCGTACTCCGCGCTCAAACGTCCTCCGATGAAAATCACATCCGGCTCCAAAGAGTTCAGCGCCTCCATGTCCACCTCTTTCAGGTTGCCGAGGTTCGTTATCGCGGGGTCGTCGATATACTTCATAAGATATCCGACGCGCGAGTCTTTCGGCATCCCCACAACGCGCTCGCTCAACCCCCAGGCGTCGAGCATGTCCAGGACGGACATGTCCAGAATGGCGACGCGGCGGGGATTGTACGGAACTTCGACCGTTCCGCGCGCGTGCGAAATCGTGACGCTCGCGCGCGTTTCGGAAGGCGCGGCGGCGGCGCGCATATACAGGCCGGATATCAAAACAAGGGCAAGGGCAATTACGGGAAACAGCGATTTTTTCATCGTTTGGCGCTCCTTTCAATAGTAGATGGACAGAGGCTTTCCGCCGACCTCCAGTATCTCGAAATCGACGCGGTATATTTCGCGCAAGTTTTCTTTGGTCATCACTTCCTTTACGGTGCCGAATCCGGCGATCTTTCCGTCCGCGAACGCGCATATGTAATCGGAATAAAAAGCGGCGTAGTTTATCTCGTGCAGCACGAGGACGACGGTTTTGCCAAGATCGTCGCACAGCCCGCGCACGATTTTCATCATGTTCGAGGCGTGATAGATGTCGAGATTGTTTGTCGGCTCATCCAGCAGGACGTACTCGGTATCCTGCGCGATTATCATGGCGATGTGCGCGCGCTGCCGCTCGCCTCCGGACAACTCGTCCAAAAAACGGTACTCCAGCCCGCCGAGTTCCATGTAAGCGATGGCGCGCTCCACGATTTTTTTGTCCTCCGCCGTGACGCGGCCGCCGCTGTGCGGGAATCGTCCGAACGTGACCAGCTCTCTCACGGTCAATTTCATGTTGATGTTGTTCGACTGCGTCAGGATGGCCAGACGTTTCGCGAGGTCGCGGCTTTTCCATTTCGTTACGTCGCGGCCCTCGAAATCGACCTCTCCTGAGTCCCTCGCTACCAGCCTCGAGATCATCCCCATGACGGTGGATTTTCCGGCCCCGTTAGGGCCGATGAAAGACGTGACGCGCCCCTTGGGTATGGCTAAGCTGACTCCGTCCACGACGGGTTTTTCGCCGTAGCGCTTTGTCAATTCCCTAACTCGCATTTTTGCCCCCGTTTCGCAGCAGGAGATACAAAAAATAAACCCCGCCGCCCACGTTGATGAATACGCTGATGTTCACGCTGAAACTGAACACGTGCTCTATTAACGCCTGTCCGGTGAGCAGGACGGCCATGCCGATAAACGCCGCCCCGAAGATCAGTACCGAGTGACGGAACGTGCGGAACAACTGCCGCGACAGGTTCGCGATGATGAGCCCCAAAAACGAAATCGGCCCTACCATCGCCGTCGCGACGGCGATGAACAGCGTGACGCCCAGCAAAAGCCGGCGCACCGTTTTGTCATAGTCCACGCCCAAGTTGACCGCCTGGTCTTTGCCCAGCGCTATGACGTCCAGCAACGCTATTTCCCTTCTCAGGATCAAAATCAGAGCGGCGATCAAGACGAGCGATATCGCGATGATGTCCGCATTTACCTTGTGAAAACTCGCGATCAGGGCGTTCATCAGCGTCTGGTATTCGTTCGGGTCCATCACGCATTGCAGGGCGCTTGTGACGCTGGAAAACAGCGTGGTCATGACGGTTCCCGCGAGCAGGATATACAGCACGTTTCCGCCCGTTTTTTTGAACAGATAACCGTAAATCAGCACGGCCGCGACGCCCATGACCGCGAGATCGGCGGAAAACGACAATTCTTTCGTAGTCGCCATAAAGCTCATGGAGCCAAACGCGAACACGACGGACGTGTGAATCAATATGTACAGGGCGTTCATGCCGAGCAGGCAAGGCGTGACGATCGTGTTGTCAATGATGGACTGAAAGACGATTGTCGCGCTGCCTATACAAAAAGCCGTTATGAGAATCACCGCAAGTTTTGGCGCGCGAACTTTCATGGCGTAATCGAAGTGCCGCATATCCACGTCGACAAACTGAAACAGTATGACGGCGGCTGCGACAAACACCGCCAGAATCGTCAATTTCCGGCCGTTCTCGCCGGCGCGTATCATGCCCGGATATTTTTTCATGCCGACATGCTTTTTCGCGTGGCCGGGTTCAGCCGGCGCAGCAATAACCCAAGGAAAATGAGGCTGCCCAATATTCCGACTATAAGGTTGACCGGCATCTCGTAAGGAAATATGACGAGCCGTCCGATGATGTCGCATATCAGCACAAAGGCCGCGCCGAACAGCGCCACGTCGAACAGGCTGCCCCGGATTTTATCGCCCTTGAACATTGAGACCAGATTGGGCACGATCAGGCCCAGATAGGGAATGCTCCCCACCGTCACCACCACGCTCGCGGTGATGAGCGCGGATATGGACAGACCCGAGAACAGCACGAGATTGTAGTTGACGCCCAGATTTTTTGAAAAATCCTCGCCCATTCCCACGATGTTGAAATGATTGGCGAATATGAACGCCGCCGCGATGAGCGGGGCGGTCAGAAACACGATCTCGTACCTCCCCCGGATAATCAGCGAAAAATCACCGACCAGCCATGACGACAGGGCTTGCATGAGCCCGTATCTGAACGACAGGTAATCGGTGACGCCGCCTATGATATTCCCGAACATTATGCCCACGAGGGGCACCATGACGACATTTCTAAATTTGACGCGCTGGATGAAGAAGATGAACGTCCACGTCCCCAAAACCGCGAAAACGAACGCGAAAATAGCCTTGCCCGCGAGCGTCGCGCCCGGCAGAAAAATCATCGCCGCAAGAATCCCGAACTGGGACGATTGAATCGTCGCCCCGGTGGTGGGCGAGACAAACTTGTTCTGGCACAGCGCCTGCATGATCAGCCCGGCGACGCTCATGCCCGCGCCGGCGCAGAGTATCGCCCACAGCCTCGGGAGGCGCGAAATAAGGAGAATATCGATCCGCTCCGTATTGCCGCCGATAATGTCGCCCCAATCAATATCGATCACGCCTATAAAAATCGACAGCACGGACAGGACGACCGTGAAGAACGCAAGCGATAAAGTGATCCAAAAACCCGTTTTCAAATTTGTTCCCTTCACCTATTAGGTTTGCTAGTACTAACAATTATGTAATATCACAATTCCGACACCCTGTCAAACTCTTCGAAAATCTGGACGCGGGCTTGTTACAGTATAATTACAGCGAGCGAAAAACCTAAAGATAAGCTCTAAATCAAGCGTCTGGTTCAGACACGCGGTTTGTATCCGTTTCAAATTCAATTCCTCCTGTCTATTTGTCATTATTGTTCTGTCAATCGAGATAATCACCTACCGGGAAGTTGCTGTGTTGCATGATTATCTTGAGCATGACCGTATTGTCAGAGTCCTGTTTTCTATCGACGATTTTGTACTTGATGCGTTTGCGCGCAAGAGAGTTAATATAACGCTCTAAATCGTTTTCCGTCTCGAACTTCTGCGTTTGCTCCACACACGCGCTGATAATTCGCTTCATAGGCATTCACCTCGTATAATGTATTTGTGGTTAGGGACTGAGCAAGCAACCACACGAACTTGCGTCTCGTATTTCATATGGGACAATAGGTTCCGTACAGGTGGAGGGCGCAGAGTTTCACCTTCCTCTGACAATACGCCAAATACAGAAGCATATTGCCTGTTGTCAGCATTTATCTCTGTAAATGGCCGAGGAAATATAATCTTCGACCTCGCTTACTGGTATTCCCATAATCGCGGAAATTTCCCCGTGGAGAAAATTTTTCGCCTTCTGCGCGTACTCGGTCTCATACTGCGCGAGCCGCCCGCTTTCGCCGCGCAGATGCGTCGATTTGATTACTTTGATCCACTCTGCCTCGTCAAATTTACTCATTGCTTCTTCGTAGAGTTCCCTGCGGATTTTATCGTTAGGCGCTTGAATCGTGCGGATGAAAGGAATTCGGCTGATTGCTTCTAAAATATCTTCCTTATTTGCGATGTTCCGCACGATTTCGTCATCGTCCGAGAGACGTAATTTTTTCTCTTCCCCTGATTCGTGCAGGGCGAGAGTCATTTTCCCGGCGCTTGATTCCAGCACTTTCCACACTCCGCCGCTTTTGCAAATAACATGATCGCCCGTCTTATACATTTCTGCCAATCCCTTTTTGAAGATTTCGCGCGCCTGTTTTTATTTCTTCAAAGATAAACGGGAATACCTGCGCGTTTTTTAAGTTCAGGATATAGGCTAACTCATCACATAATACTTGCATGGCGTTTTTAAAAGTAAGTTCGTCTGACTTATTGAGTTTTTCACCGCGCTCTTTTCGCAAATACAGCGTCACAATGAGCTTTAAAATAATTACATGATCATCCTTGGCGAGAAGTTGCTTGTATTGTTCCTCCCGTTCGTTCGCATTATCGGCCCACATTGTGTTTTCATAGCTAATCTCCTTGATAGAGAGATAGATTTCTTCAATAGTAAGGAGGCGGCGCAGTTTTCCAGCTATATCGCAACCGTCAACGGGCAAGAATATAGTCGAGGCGTTTTCAAAGATCGGTTTTAGGACATAGTAACTGCGCGTCTCATTGTCAAAGTCTTTGTCCTCGATTCCATTAAAACTGCATACAATTTTAGAACCGTATATTACTTTGTCGCCGACCGAAAACACTACTGTTCCCTCCCTTCAAAAAAAACGCGCTATTCGCTGAAACTGGACTTACGTCCCGCAAAGCGAGTAGCACGTTTAGCTATAAGTATATTAGCATTTTTTTGTGAGAGGTGTAAGAGCCTTAAGCTAAGTTTATTACTCGATAAGGTAACAAACTTAGCTTAAGGTAACATAGCATGGATGACGTGAGAGTCCGCGTATCCAACAAAACGTTGCGAGCAACAAAAAAACTGCACCTTCTCCAATCTTTCCGTTTTATACCCTTTCAGTCTATAGGTGCTTTGTCGCCGTAAGGACACTTTTCGCCAGTCTTACGGCGTCAGCGACGAGTATGCTCTCGCTCCGCAATTCATTTCGTTTTTCCTTCCTCGGCACATACATGTCCCGATAAACGACTTCTTTCTTTTTGTTGCGGCAATCGTAAATCAGCGTCTCATGGAACCCGGCCGGGCAGAGCATGACAACGCCAAACATACCGGAGCGCCATTCGTACACATCGAGCAGGCTGTAATCCTCATAGCCTGAAAAATCAGCCATGAACTCCCGGTGTTGCGCAACGCTCAACATCACTTTCGGAACGTCATCCGCCTCGACCGCGCCGCAAAACAGGATGACAGCAATGATTATCCATCGCATCAGCTTCCCTTTGGTTATCGTAATACTCATCTCAATCCCTCCAGTATAATCATTTCAAGGTTTCCCGCTTTAAACCAGCCGCCCGAACACGGCCAGCGCGGATGGGAAGGGCGCAGACCCCTTCCCCGAAAACCGCAGCCGGCCCCTTATAAACCATATCCTCCCGGCGCGCCTGAGAACATAATCATGCCACCATCTCGTGTCAGTACGCGCGGGCAGGAGGCACACGACAACCGTTCCGTCCGCCATGCTGGATTCATACGCTTTTTTTACCCACAGCGCTATCTCACGCCCGTAAGGGGGATTCATCCAACAGACGCCGCTCCATATCTGCCGCAGACCGTTTTCATCTTTCGTAAAATACCGCTCGCATTTAGCGTTATCACTGGTCGCGCAGACATCGAGCGTAAAGTGAAACACCGAGTCAAGGGCGTCGAAAAACTCTTGCGGCGTCTCCCATTCGCCCGAAGCGCTGGAGAACATCCCCCGGTTCATTTACGCCCCTTGCTACCTTTTATTTCGCGCGTCACCGGTTTTCCGTCAACATCGTCGAAGAAGTTGCCGCAAACGCCGCACTTCCAGAACGCCCTGCCGTCTTTTTTGCTCTCAAGCCGGACGGCCTTGCCTTTGCAGCCGGATACGGGACATTTCGCTTCTGTCCGCTCTTCCCTTGCCGCTGGAGCGCCACCCACGTCCTTGAACGTAACGTCAGGAGAGCAGAGGCACTTCCAGTAATAGCCGTACTTCCCTTCAAACCGCCTTGCGTTCTTCCCACAATTTAACGGGCATGGAACCTCGACAATCTCCCCCTCCCATTCCTTCCTCGGCGCGGGAGCGCCGGCAACGTCGTTAAAGGTCTTGTTACAGACGGGGCAGGAGAAAAACGGGGATTTTTTCGGCGGCGCGATATGCCTCAGATATCCCGCGCAGCCCTCCGTCAGGCATTTACGCTTTTTCGTAACGCCAGGCATATCGCTAATGCCGGGAGGGACTTCAAGCCGGCCTGAGATGATGTCCCTCACCATATCGGCGACCTCGGAGATAAAAACGCCCAGCGGCGCGCCGCCCTCGATGTCCGCCATGCGCTTCTCCCACAGGGCCGTCATGTCGGGGCTGACCATCACGGAGGCTTTGCCGACGCTCAAAATATCTATGAGCAGTTTTCCCAAATCAGTCGAGACGACCTGTTTTTTCTTCTTCGCCAGATACCCGCGCTTGAACAGAACCCCTATGATGTTTTCCTGCGTGGCCTCAGTGCCGATTCCCTGTACTTCTTTGAGCTTCATACGTATCTCGGGGTCTTTGATGAACAGGTGAATATTGTTCATCGCGGCCAGCAACGAATGATACGTGTAGCGAGACGGCGGCTTCGTCGTTTTCTCTAATACCACGGCATGAACGCCGCCAGCTTCCCCCTGTTTGACGGGAGGCAGAACATCCATCGCGTTTTGCGGGTTTGATCTGCCCGGCACGTCCAGTTCGTGCGTTTCGTCATCTCCGCAACCGCCCGCGTTTTCGCGCGCTTCTTCCAGTTTGATATGTCCGTCCGGTTCATCCTGTTTATCCCACCCCTGCCAGCCTAAATTTATGACCGTCCGGCCTGTCGCCCTGAAAACCTCCCCGGCCACCTCGAACTCGACGGATGTTTCCTCGTATTCGTAATCAGCTAAAAATTGCAGGACGTACCGGGAGCAGACAAGCCCGTAAATCTTCCTCTCCGCGCCGGAGAGCGCCCCCTCGATCGGAACCCGCGCCGTAGGGATGATCGCGTGATGCTCGGAAATCTTCGACGTGTCCCACGCGGGGCTTTTCCTCGTCAAGTCCGCGCCGCCGATCATATCCGCCATATCGGGGCAGCCCGCGCGGATCGCGTCCATGACCTTCGGGGCTTCCGGAAAATGCCCTTCCGGGATGTACTCGCACCCCGCGCGCGGATATGTGACATAGCCGGATTCGTAGAGTTTCTGGACGTGAACGAGCGTATCCGTGATGTCGTACTTTTTAGACGCCGCCATTTGCAGCTTGGGGAGCGAATACGGCAAAGGCGGCGAAGCTTTGCGCGTTTTTTTCGTGACCGCCGTAATCACCCCGTCCACGCCTTCGAGGGATTGCGCCAGCTTATGCGCCGCGCCCTTGTCCGCGATATGCCCATGTTCATCGGCTGGGGAAGAATCTTTCGGAACCCACCGCCCCGTTATCTTCCTTTCGCCGCCGAGCGCGAGAGTGGTCGTAATGTCGTAGTAGAGGGAGGGGGTAAAATTCAGTATTTCCCTGTCCCGCGCGACGACAAGCCCCAGCGTCGGCGTCTGGACGCGGCCCACTGAGATGGTTCCCGTCTCGTAAACTTCGCGCAAACTGACCGTCACGAACCTGGTCAATGAAAGTCCGACCAGCCAGTCGGCATACAGTCTCGCCTGCCCCGCCATATACTCGCCGCGGTAATGCTCATTGTCCTTTATCGCGTCCAACGCACGCCGTATCACGCCCGGATTCATGTCGTTTATCCGTAGCCGCTCCGTCTTGCCGCGCCATCCGCAGTAATCGAGGATTTCATTGATAAGCAGCGTCCCTTCGCGATCCGCGTCCCCGACATTTACCACGGTATCCGCTTCCTTCAGGAGCTTGCGTATCCCGCTCAAAAGCCCTTTCGTGCGGGGAATTTCCTTGAGTTTCCATTTTTCCGGCACATACATGAGCGTGTCGCGGCTCCAATGCTTATACCGCTCGTCGTAATCCTCCGGCTCGAACAGTTCGAGCAGATGCCCGGAGGCCCAAGCGACAACATCGGCGCCGCACCTGATACAGTCGCCTCCCTTTGCCTTTTCGCCCGGCAGGACGTCAGCCAGGGCACGTCCTAACGAACTTTTCTCGCATATATATAACTTCATATTTTCAGCCTCTTTTCGGCATTACCCTGTATTCAGCCGTTTTCACGGCTAAATGACTATATGGCGGCGAATCGCCCGCCAAGGGAGCGTGCGTATACATTGAAGAAAAAATTTATTGCCTTGCTCGCCCTGCTGCTGTTCCTCTGTGTCACGGCTTCAGCGCTCTTTTTATTCCATCACGCCGGATTCCGCGTGAACCGTTCTGCCTCCCTGCCCGGTATCCTGTACGCCGTGTCGCCGCTCGGCGAAAACGAGCGGATTTATCGGGGCGATATCGTCCTCATAGACCTCTCGAAAATCTCCAATCCCGTGATATCGCGCGGCGTAGAGCGCGGATACGTGAACATGAGGGAACCCATGCTGAAACGTATCGGCGCCGCGCCCGGAGATTCCGTGACGCTTGAGAACGACCTCCTGCGCGTCAACGGCGTTGTTTCAAGGGCCGTCACCGCTCCGTTCGATTCCCGCGGCGGCCCGCTCGCCCCGTGGCCTACTCCGTTAATCCTGCGACCCGGCCAATACTGGCTCGTCTCCGACCCGGAACGGGGCTTCGACAGCCGGTATTTCGGACCAGTCGGCAGGGAGGCGTTCACGCACAGGGCGAAGCCCCTGTTCTGACGGTTAGAAGTAAGGGAACGGGAACACGACATCCTTCTGGACGAAAATCCCCATCTTCTTACCCGGACGGATCGTTATCGTCGGCTGAACGTCGGCGGCCCTGTTCATCAGCTTCGTCCCCATGTCGATGATGGAACCCGCCGCGTTCTCTGCCGCCACGTCGCGGGGGCTCTTGTTATCGCTGTTGCCGCCCGAATCGCTGTCGTACACGATTTCAGCCCCAGCCACGAACACGGAGGCCAGAAGCGCGGACTTGAGCATCGTCCCCCAATGCTCGTTGACCTTCCCCGAGAGCCCCGAGTATCCCGCCTGGTCTACGCCGGGACTGCCCGCGATATTGAGCGTCGTGCCGTTTGGAAAAATCAGCCTGTTCCAGACGAGCATGACGCGCCTCTGCCCAAAACTCACCTGGCTGTCGTAGACGCCTATGATCCGCGTCCCCTTTGGTATGAGAACGAATTTGCCCGTCGCCGTGTCCCATACGTTCTCCGAGACCTGGGCCAATACGTTGCCGGGGAGGTCTGAATTTATCCCGCTTATCAATATCCCAGGGATAACCGTCCCGGTTTTCAGCTCATACGGGAACCGCTGAGGCTCAGGCAGGCTGTCCGAATACCCCTGCGGCGTCATCGAGCCGCCGCCGCTAGTCCCGCGCAGAAAATTTTGTTTGCCCGCCTGTCTGTTCGGGTCTGGCGCTTGCCCCTGCTGCCGCATGAGCGCGGCCATTGCCTCGGAATCCATTATTTGCGGCGTTTGTTCAATCGTTGTATCGCTACGCGCCTGAGCATTACTCCCCGCGCCTTCATTTGAATCGGTCTTGAAATCCTCCACGACCGGCTTCGCCGCGAGGGCCTGCATTTTAAGCGTCCTCAATGTATTAGCGGCCTGTGCGTCGGCGTTGTTCGAGTAATACTGTGGCAAAGCCGAGGCCGTCCTCGCCGGAGGCGTTTCCCGCGTCCCCTCTATGACTATCCTTTGCGTGCGGCCTTTCGGCACAGCGGCAGGGGCCGTCGTTTTCGCGGGCCGCCTGTCGCTCCGCATAGCGACGGCGAGTTCCTGGAATCCGGATGCTTGCGGCGCGCGGTAGTTCTTTTCCAGGACATTGACGGAACCGCCGCCTCGCGTGAAATCCGCCTGCATTACCACGGCGAAGAAAATCACGGCAAGGAGGGCGAGGAAAGCAAAAATCGCGCGCTTGCTGAAAAACCTGGTCTGCTTGGCGCTTCTCTCGACCTTCGGCCCATTCCCCTCCGTAGTTTCCGTCGCGTTTCCGGCAATCATCTCAATTCCCCCCTCCCGTCAGAAAAAGTGGCGGCGTCCGGGTCTCAACAGATACCGGGTATCCGGTTTGAACCGCAGCCGCGCCCGGATATCGCCGCCCGCCGTCAGGCGTCCCGTTGTAAATCGCGCCGCGGCACAGTTCAAACCCCGCCACAATCAGAAACACGCTGAGGCAGAGCAGGCACGCCAGCCATATCATTTTGGCCCTTGAATATTCGGCGAAATATTTGCTCCTGTGCCGTATGCGGCGCCCACGCCATTCGTTCCAGCGGAACCTGGAAACAGAATGCCCAATGCCGCTGAAAACCGTCGCGGCCCAATTAAATGCGCCTTTACGCGCTTCTGTCACGTTACCGTCCATGCCGTTCATCCTCCCGTCCCCGTCCTTTGCCGCTCCGCGCGGCTAATTCCTCCCCAAAGGCGACCCAGCCAAGGGCAGCGGCCATAAGCAGCAGTCCGCCGAAGAAGGCGCAGTCCCAAAAACCCAAGCCTGTTGCGGAATCCCCGTAAAAACCAAAGGATTTCAGCACCCACGGCGTCATAAGAAGCATCCCGGTCAGCAGCGCTGCACTCACGGCCATCCGCTCGGTCTCTCTCTTATTCGCACGCCCGTTGAAATCACTGCGGGCGTCCCTGAAGCGCTGGTTACTTTTCGATCTCCTCATTTTCTATATCCCTCGTTTCAGCCGCGTGATGACAACCCTGTCCTGCCGCGACCCAGTTCCCACGATTAACGCGGCCTTGTCGAAAACCCTGTCTACGATGTACATGTCCACGCCCGCCCTGTAATTCACGAGAACTTCCTTCTTATGCTCGAACACGACGAGGACGGGAGCCTCTACGCTTTGCCTCATGCTGCCGCGCTTGAACTGGATATAGGTCTTAACCTCGTCGTCCCATACCCGGATCGGCTTCCACCGGAGCGAATCCTTCCCACGTATCTCGTACTCCAAATGCAAATCCTCGGGAGATATCGTGTAGCCGGAGGCGAGCGCGGCGTTGCTTTCTCTCTCCTTCTTCCTGTCCGCGAGAAAAACGTCCCATTCTTTGAGCGAATCGGCGGGATAGCTGAACAACACGGAGGGCATGAAATCCGTCGCGCTCGACATGAGGTCGAGCTGGTACGTCCGCCTGTCAGTGTTGACGATTAAGTTCGTGCTTATGTCGGCCATGAGTGGCTTTATGAGCACGTGAACCTGCAAGCTGACGCCGGAGCCGGAGACGCTCGGGGCGAACGTCCAGCGGACGGGATCGCCGGGATGCAGGCCCGTCACGTTCTCGCCCGGCTGCAAGATGACATCGGTGACGTACATCGGACGGCAGACGATTTTGGGCGTGTAGCTGGAATAAGCGACGACCACGGAGCCGGATACGCCGGTAGAGGGCGGCACGGTACCTTTGGCCTCGTGAAACTCTTTTACGAGCGCGAGGGCCTTTTCGTCTATCTCCCGTAGGTTCAAATCCTCGACGATATCGGCCCACTGCCGCGCCCGCCGCTCTTCCTCGTATTCCCTCTCCGTTATCTCCCGGACGTTCGGGCCTTGGCCATATAGATTGTTTTCAGCCGGATCGGAACCGCCCTCAAATTCCGCTTCCGCTTCGGCCTCGGCCTCAGCATTGGCGTGGAGGCGGCCCTCCCCGTAACGGACGGCGTTCTCGTACTGTTCGGCGTATTTCTCGGGATCGCCCAGCTCTACCTTCTGCCCCCCGTCTTCGCCGGCCATGAGGATAAGGTCGGCGATATCGACGGAGATGATTTTCCCGCCGTACTCTATCTCCACCATTTCGGATTCGGGTTCGGCTTTAGTTTCCTCCCGCCGGTTTTCAACGGCAGCCTTAAAATCCTCCGAAACCGCGTTCCAGGTCACGGAACACTCCCCGGACGCCGGGGAGAACATCGCATGACACAGCGCGAACGCTAACGCGGACACAAACGCCAAAACAGATCTCTTCATTCGTACTCCCTCCTATATTCTTTCAGGCTTGCGGCAAGCGAAACTGACACGGGATTCGTCCCTGCGCTCACGCCGGCTAAAAGTCCCTCCCGCAGAACCTGTTTACGAAATAGACCTGGCCGCGCCCTGTCACTTTAGGCGTCCTCTTGACGTCTATGCCGCCGTCCGAGCGGTTTATCGTCGTCTCTTTAATCTCGAACAGCCCGAGTTCCATAGCGCGCTGCGTCGGCATGTTGCGGCTGCTTCCGTCCTTCATGAGGTAGCCACTCTCCCTCAGTATCTCGAACAGGCGGTTCTGCCCGACTTCAACGCCGTTCTGCCGCAGGAGCTTCGCGAGTTCGCCGACGAGGATAGAGGTATGGCTCGCCGACACCGAATCGGCGAACAAAACTTTCGGGCGGTCGGCGCTGATTTTCGCCGTAAGCGCCCTTGCCTTCTCCTGTTCCCTTTTAAGCGTCTGAGCAAGGCCGATTATCGTGTCGGGGTCGGTCAGTATTTCCTCGATTTTTTCCGGCGTCATGTACGCGCCGTGCTTGCGGATGGAGGGCAGTATCTCCCCGGCTATATGTTTCTGGAAAGCCAGAGCTTTCGGCTTGTCCGAGCGGGCGAGGTAAAAATACAAGCCCTGCTCCGTCAAAGCCCACATCTCCTGATTCGAGGAGGGGGTATAAACGGATAATACCCCCCTCCATTCTTCGGGCACATGCTTTAT
>JAISYN010000120.1 GCA_031269915.1 Synergistaceae bacterium | reverse complement strand
CCAAGTCCGTAGATACAGGAGACGCTCGCCACCACCACCACGTCTCTGCGTTCAATGAGCGCTTTTGTTGTGGCAAGGCGCAGTTTTTCTATCCTTTCGTTGATCGAAGCGTCCTTTTCGATATAGATATCCTGTGCGGGAACGTAAGCTTCGGGCTGATAATAATCGTAATAGCTGACAAAGTAGTGAACCGCGTTGTCGGGGAAAAAATCCTTGAACTCGCTATAGAGTTGCGCGGCAAGAGTCTTGTTCGGAGCCATCACCAGCGTCGGACGCTGGAGCCGCGCAATGACATTCGCCATTGTGAAAGTCTTGCCGCTTCCCGTAACGCCGAGCAGCGTCTGCCACTGTTTGCCGCTCTCGAAACCGGCGCATAATTTATCTATGGCTTCCGGTTGATCCCCTGAGACGGGCCAAGGCGACCTCAGTTCGAATTTTCCGCCGCGTACGTCGTCGAGCACGAAAAAATTTCCTCCCAAAATATTTCACAACGCAAAATTATACTCTTTATAACAGGCAAGGCGATACTGCACATCCAAGCCTGACGGCGAAAGTCGCCTTAAGTCCGGGCAAAACGGGACATACCCAGTGTCGCGGGTTATTCCGATATGTACGGTTTTACGTATCCGCGTCCGGCGATCCGGGGTACTCGAAATCGGCCACTTCCAGAGCTGCGTAGCGTTTTTCTATCTCTTCCATGACTGGAGCGAAGTGTTCGGTATCCGGCAGGCTGGCTATCGCCTCTTTGATGGAATATTTTTTGAAGAATTTGTTTTCGGCTCGGACTCCCTTCGCCCCAAAAAGTTCCTTGAACATTTCGCCATCGGTCGGCATCCCAAATTTTTCCGCGATATCCCTGTGATCGAACAGGTACCACACCTCTTTGAATCCCGCCCACGCTATGGCGGCGGCGCACATCGGGCACGGATCGTGCGAGGCGAGAAAGATCAGTTCATCGGCCCGCGAATGCACCGGGAGTTTGAAAAATCTGTTGAGCGTGTCTATCTCGCCGTGAAACAGAGGGTTCTCCACACGGTTGTTCGAGCCGACCATCACAGACGTCATCGTGTCGGGACGGAGTATCGCGCCCCCAAATACGTGATTGCCTCGCTTTACCTCGCATTCGGTAAGCGGCAGTATTTCGTCTTTTATCACGTCCAATATTTTTTCAATTTTTTCTTCGTCACGCATAACGCGCTCCTCCCTGATCAATCCCAGTTGGAAATGTCGGCGGCGTTTTCCTCGCCGCCCTCGCGTCCGTCCGAACCGTAAGATATGATATCATAATCGCCTATGCGTCCGGGACAGATGTAGATATAGTCGTTGCCCCATGGATCCCTCGGGATAGATTTGGCGTTGAGATATCCTCCCCGCTGGTAATTTTTGGGCTCGGGCGGGAAAGACGGTTTTTCTATGAGCGCCGTGAGACCCTGATCTGTCGTGGGAAAAAATCCGTTATTCAGGTGAAACAGTTCCAGCGCCTGCTCGAAATTTTTTATCTGCACCTTTGCCGCCGTCGCCCTCGAAGTCTCGCTGTAACCGACAAAGCGCGATCCCACCAGCGCAGCTAGCATACCTATTATTACAACGACTACCATTATCTCGACCAATGTGAATCCTTTTCGCTTGATCATGCCCAACAAACTCCGCTCCTTCCGATATATCGCATCCATTATTATACTCTTCGAATTATACTCTGATTTTTTTCCCCGATGTGAAAATTATATCCCAGACATGAACCGCGGGTTCCATAAATTTGAATTGCGCACTCGCGAGGATAGAATATAATAAAAAGAGATAAGCACTGTTGCGTGTTTGCAAGATCAAGAGGTGAACGCATGAATATAGACATCGGCAGGATACGAAACTTCAGCATCATCGCGCACGTCGATCATGGGAAGTCGACGCTGGCGGACAGGCTGATAGAGGCGACGCACACAGTCGAGAAGCGCAATATGAAATCACAGGTACTGGACACGCTCGAACTTGAACGCGAGCGCGGAATAACCATCAAACTCGTCCCGGTACGCATGAATTACACGGCAAAGGACGGCGGGACATATATTTTGAACCTCATCGACACGCCGGGGCATGTCGACTTCAATTACGAGGTCTCCCGTTCTCTCGCCGCCTGCGAAGGAGCGATACTCGTAGTCGACGCCGCGCAGGGCGTAGAAGCCCAGACTGTGGCGAACGCGTATCTCGCGGTCGAGCAGAATCTCGATCTCATACCGGTCTTCAACAAGATAGATCTCCCCTCCGCGTCGCCGGAACGCATAGCCAAAGAAATAGAGGAAGTTATCGGGCTCGACGCGTCGAAAGCGGTGCCGGCGAGCGCGAAGGACGGTACCGGAGTGGACGAGATACTCGAACGGATAGTCGCCGACATCCGCCCCCCGTCCGGAGACAGAAACGCCCCTCTCTCTGCTTTGATATTCGATTCCGTGTACGACAACTACAAGGGCGTCATCAGCTACGTGAGAGTGGTCGACGGATATATAAGCGCGCGCAAGAAAATTTCGTTCATGGCGACAGGCGAGGTATTCGAAGTCGAGGAAACGGGCGTTTTCACCCCCGCGATGCGGCAGGTAGATTCACTCGGGCCAGGCGAAGTCGGGTACATCGTCGCCGGGATAAAATCGCTCTCCGACGCGAACGTCGGCGACACGATAACCGACGCGCGTAATCCTGTATCAGTCCCGCTGCCGGGCTACAAAAAAATGAAACCCGTAGTATTCTGCGGCTACTACCCAATTGAGCGCGAAGAGATAAACGCCCTGCGAGAAGCTCTCGAAAAATTACAGATAAACGACTCCGCAATAACTTTCGAGCCAGAGTCCTCGTCCGCGCTCGGATTTGGTTTTCGCTGCGGCTTTCTGGGGCTGTTGCACATGGAAATAGCAAAGGAGCGTCTTTTCCGTGAATTCGGAGTGGAACTGCTCGCCACGCCGCCCAACGTAGCGTATCGGATAAAACTCACCGACGGCAGCGTGATAGAATCCAGCCGGCCGTCCGATTTTCCGGCCGACGCCTCGAAACAGGAGGAGATACTGGAGCCTTTCATCCGGGTCGCTCTGTTCATGCCGGACGAATACGTAGGTCCCTGCATTCAGCTATGCCAGGAGAGACGCGGCGTCTATGCGAGCATGGACTACATCGCTCCCGGGAGGGTAAGACTGGTTTATGATCTGCCGCTCGCCGAATTTATACTCGACTTTCACGACAGACTGAAATCCGTGACGCGAGGCTATGCCTCGCTCGACTACGAACATGCCGGCTACCGCCCGTCCGATCTCGTCAAGATCGACATACTCATACGGGATGAGCCGGTGGACGCGTTCAGCTTTATCTGCCACAGAGACGCGGCGTATAACAGAGGACATGCCGCCGCGACAAAGCTAAAGGAACTCATA
>JAISYN010000106.1 GCA_031269915.1 Synergistaceae bacterium | reverse complement strand
GGCATGGAGCGGGAGATGGGTTTCCTTCCCGATCTGAATGGGGCGGGCATGATGGGAGATTACGCGTGCAGTGCGATGCGGCAGTGGACGGGAAGCGAAGTGACGGAAAATCATTCTATGGCGATGCTGTTTGGCGGTCAGGTTCGCGTCGACAGCATTATAATGCACGGATGTCATCCAGCCACGAGGTATTATACGGTGACGAAGGCCATGGGTCAGGTAATTCTAGAGATAAACGGGCAGCCCGCGCTGGAATTTGTCCACAGACTGCTGGGCGGCAGCGTATCCCCGGAGAAGTTCCCGTTTTTCCTGATTTTCGGAGTGAACGAAGGCGGTGACAAGTGGGGTGATTTCGACGAGGATAACTACGCGAGCAGACTCTGCCTCTCCATAGATCCGGAGCGAAACGGCATAGTGATGTTCGAACCGGATATGGTGGAAGGTACGGAGTTTCAGATCATGTACAGAAATCTCGAACTGGACTACATGAAGCCCAAAATAGAGAGATTGTTCGACAGGCTGGACGACAGAATTCCCGTCTTCGCTTTCTATATTAACTGCGCAGGGCGCGCGGCCGGTTACGGTGGAATAGATATCGAGGATGCGGTGGTTTTGCAAAAGGCTGTGGCGGGCAGAGTTCCTGTCCTTGGGATATATTCCGGAGTCGAGATCGCGAAGGTGCGCGGACGTCCGAGAGGTTTGGACTGGACGGGCGTACTGTGCCTGTTAAGCGTGCCGAAATGAACAGTTACGCTATGAGAGAACTGGAATATCTGAGGCGCTGCTGTGAAACGGACGCTGGAAAAATTCTGTCGCTCGACGCTCAATGCATAGCGTTGCGTACAGAGCTGGAGCAGAAACGGCGCGGATTTAGCCTGATGGCGGATCTCACCGCCACTCTGAGGCGAGACGCCGACTACGGCGGGATTTTCATTACCGTTGCCCGCCGCCTCAACGCCGCGCTCAACATGCAGCGTACGGCGGTGCTGTTCCCTGCCGGGAATGACGATACGTTCGCGCCAAGGGTACTCCAAGGATATCCCGTGGAAGAAGAGCGGGCCGTAATGTCGAAAACCATAAGGGCCGGCCGGGATCTGCTGGACATGGAGCGCCCCGTCCTGGTAAACGGCTCCGATACAGACGAAAGGCTGGCCGGCCTTAGATCGGCGCTCGGACTGAGGTATCTTATATCGTGCCCGATTGTGCTGAATAACAGAATTGAAGGTCTGCTGGTCACGGGACGCATGGTCGAAGCGCCGCCGTTTTTATCGAGGCTTACTCTCGGAGATGTGGAGACCGTCCAGACGGTGGGCTCGCATTTGGCGGCTTTGATGGCGCTGGACAGCGTGAGGGAAGCTGATAAACGCGCGAAAATAATGCTCGACGCCACCCCGATCGGCTGCATACTTTTCGACGAGAATTTTAACCGGATAGATTGCAACGAAGCGGTGGTACGCTTGTACGGAGCCTCGAGTAAAAAACGATACATGGAAAGAATGGACGATACCTTCCCGAAATTTCAGCCTAACGGCCGCAGTTCCTACGATCTGTCGCGCGAAATAATGAAAAATGCCTTCAGCGACGGCTATGCGAGATTCGAGTGGATGACGCGAAGCTTTTCAGGAGAACCGATCCCTATCGAATTTACTCTGGTCCGCGTGGAGCATGAAAACGGGTTCATAGTGGCCGGTTATATAATGGATATGCGCGAACAAAAGGCAATGCTCGGCTCTATGCGCAGGAAAGAGGACGAACTTCGGGCGGCGCGCGACCTGGCCGAGAAAAACGCGCGCGCGAAGAGCGAATTTATCGCTAATATGTCGCATGAGATCAACACCCCGCTCAACGCCATCATGGGTATGGGCCGACTCCTAGAGGGCACGGAACTCAATGACGCGCAGCGTGAATATCTGAATAACGCCATGCATTCCGTGAAACTTCTGCACAACATCATTGATGATATACTCGACATATCGGCTATAGACTCGGGACGGCTCAAGATGGAACAGAACGAGTTCAGCGTCCGGGATATTGTCCAAAACGTCTGCGGCATGGTAAAGGAAGAATCCGCGGCGAAATCGCTCGAACTTAACGCCGAGGTGGATATCTCCGTACCTTGCCTGCTTGTCGGCGATTCGTTGAGAGTTGAGCAGGCGCTATTCAATCTGGTGAAAAACGCGGTGAAATTCACTCCCTCGGGAAGCGTAAGCATAAAGGTCTCATGCGTCGAGCGCGTAAAAGCGCGCGCTAAATTGCTGTTTGAAGTCCGCGACACCGGCATAGGGATGACAAAGGAGCAGGCTGACAAGATTTTCTCGCCGTTCTATCAGGCCGATTCGTCACATACCAGAAAATACGGCGGAACCGGCATTGGGCTCGCTCTCTGCAAAGGCCTCGTCGATCTGATGAAGGGCGATATCTGGTTTAAAACAGAGCAGGGACATGGCAGCGAGTTTTCGTTCAGAGCCGAGTTCCGCCTTCCCGATATTCCTTCCGCCGAAGATAAGCCTCGCAATGACGGGAACGAAGACGATCTCGGCGCACTGGAAGGCATGAAAGTGCTTCTCGTCGAGGACAATGAAATAAATCAGATGGTAGCGGCCGAATTCCTTGCTGCAAAGGGTATCGAAACAGAAATCGTCGAAACGGGGTTGGAAGCTGTCAATGCGCTGAATAGCGGCACTCCATGCGACATTGTGCTGATGGACATACAGATGCCGGAGATGGACGGCATAACCGCGACGCGGCGCCTGCGAGAGAATCCGATGTTCAAAAAGCTGCCGATAATAGCGCTGACGGCGCACTCTCTTCCCGAGGACAGGGAACTGAGCCTGGCGAGCGGAATGAACGACCATCTGACGAAGCCGATAGATCCGGCTCTGCTATACAGTGCGTTGAGACAATGGGATCCGCGTCCCAGAGACGTATAGGCATTAAGAGATATTAAATAGCCGGGGCGGAATTCCGCCGTTTGGGATGCAGGCTGTATCAGGGTTTTAATCTTTATCCCTCGGGCCTCTGGCGATAAATCAGCCTTCTTAACTGTCATTTACCAAGCGATTTCGTACATTTCAAAATAAAGGAGCGTTGCGTCATGATAAAAAAATTCCTCAAAATCTGGTCAGCCCCACTGTTCCTTATGGCGTTAACTGCAATATCGATAAGCGAGGCGGCAGGCGCGCCCAGCGCTGAAATTTCGGCTGTTCTCGGTGGTGAAACTTACGTTATGAAGCGCGTAGAAGCCATGTCCGGGGAAAAATACGAAGATCCGGACGACCCTGAAACTATGTTTTGGATCAATGGGGATGAATCCGTTCTTACTATCGAAGGCAAAGCTTATACCCGATATGTTCTGCTTAGAGAGGCCTCCGAAGAGGGCAAACTGATGTTGACAGCGGACGGCAGGAACTACATTCTCAGACAGGTCTTAACCGCATCCGGAGCGAAATACGAAGAGAGCGGCAATCCGGAGACGTATTTCTGGAGCAAGGGCGCTTCCGCGATGCTGCGCATTGACGGCAAAGATTACGAGGGTTACGATTATTGGCTGCCCTTCGACGAAATATGGTTTGCTGGTCAGGATATCCCGGCAGATATCGAATGGAAAGCCGTCAGCATAGACGGGACGGACGTGATAGCAGGCTCTGACATCACAGTCACGTTCCACGCGGACGGAAAAATGAGCGGGATCGCGTCGGTGAACAACTACACCGCGCCATGGTTTGCTTACGGAAACAGAATTATCATCTCGAACGGGGTCACTACCAGAAAAGCTGGGTTGCCGGACATGATGGAGCAGGAAGATAAATTTCTCGAATTTTTGCCCGGAGTCGTACGTTTCGTGATTCTAAAAGACGGCCTCAGGCTGATAAACAAAAACGGCGGGGAGATAGTGCTGACGAGACGGTAAATCACCCTTCTCAAGTGATATATGCGTCATCTGAATTTAAGGGATGGTGCCGAGGGGGGGACTTGAACCCCCACGTGGTCGCCCACGGCGGATTTTGAGTCCGCTGCGTCTACCGTTCCGCCACCTCGGCGCGCAGAGTTATTCAATCATACTTAGCGCCAATTGTCCAGTATTTTTGTTTTGGGGGGTTTGATTTGTCCGTTTTGGCCATGCTCATTGCGTTATGTCTTGATTTCACGCTCGGCGATCCGTCCTGGAATTGGCATCCGGTCAGGATTCTCGGACGTCTGATATCATATATTGAACCGTTGTGCAGGACTTTTCCGGTTCACCCGAAGGCGCAGGGGTTCATATTCGCGGCGCTCAACATTGTCATTTTCATCGTTCCTGTCCTTTTCGTCTCTCTGCTTTTTTCCCATGCCGGATATTTGAGGGACATCTCAGACGGAATTATAATATATTTCGCGATCGGAGGGACATGTCTCGCCCGTGAAGTCGGCGGCCTCTCCGACGCGCTGGAGAGCGGCGGCATAGTTATGGGCAGAGAAAAATTACGCATGCTGGTCAGCCGGGACGTCGGCTCAATGGATGAGGCAGCGGTAGTCTCGTCCGCCATAGAGACGCTTTCGGAAAATTTCAGCGACTCGGCTGTCGCCGCTCTGTTTTATGCAGCTCTGGGTGGTCCTGTCCTGGCGTGGATTCACAGGATATCCAACACGCTCGACGCCATGGCCGGCTATAAGACCGAAGAATATGCCGATTTCGGCTACGCTTCGGCTAAGCTGGATGATGTGCTGAATTTTATTCCCGCCCGTCTGTCCGCTCTGATAGTGGCTCTCTCATCATATCCTGGCGGAGTGGCGGAAACGATTCGATGCGCGTTGGAAAACGGAAGAAAGCTTTCCAGCCCCAACTCGGGATATCCGATAGCCGCGTTTGCTGGGGCGCTTGGCGTGAAACTGTGCGGGCCGGTCAGTTATTTCGGGAAAGTAAAGGACAAACCGTTCATAGGGGATGGCCCGCGCCCGGATGTTTCCTGCCTAAAACGCGCCGTCGTTCTTTACTGGAACTCGTATGCGCTCGCCGCCGCAGGAGCTGTGCTGATCTCAGAAGCAGTCAGAATTTGACGGCGGTGTTCGTGTGCCTTCGAATCGGTTTCAATCCTCCGAAAAACGTTTCCAAAAGCGTTTCAAGCGTTCGGCCAGTTTTATCTCGGTCCCTATCTTTCCGGGAAAATAAAATCTCGACTGTTTTGGCAGGTAGCTTTGAGGCGTCCAGTGTCTCGGGTCGTCGTGCGGGTAAACATAGCCCTCTCCGTCGTTTCGCAGATGCCACGGAACTTCCATGATATCGCCGGACTGCACCGCTTCCTCTGCGGCCTTGATCGCCAGATACGCGCTGTTGCTCTTGGGGGCGGAAGAAAGGTATATCACCGCCTCCGCAAGTATCAGTTTCGCCTCCGGCAATCCCACGCGGTCGCAGGATGCGGCCGCGCTCTCGGCTATTACGAGCGCCATAGGATCCGCCAGGCCTATGTCCTCCGACGCCAATATGCAGAGTCTCCTGCAGATGAACCTGACGTCGTCGCCGGACGCCAACATTCGTGCCATCCAGTAAAGCGCGGCGTCCGGGTCGGAACCTCGTACGCTCTTTATCAGGGCCGATATGACAGAGTAGTGATCCGTGCTGGTCCTGTCGTAGCGCAGAGTCTGGCGGCCCGTAGCTTCATCGACAGCTTTCCTGGTGAGCAGAGCGCCGCCGCCCATTGCCACTCCCGACGCGGCAGTTTCCAGTCTTGTCAGTGCCTGTCGCGCGTCTCCGCCGCAGAGCGCGGCGATATGTTCAAGCACGCCTTCCTCGCACTCGACGCCGAGGCGTCCCAAACCGCGCGCCTCGTCGGACATCGCCCGACGGAGGAGTTTCAATGTGTCTTTCTCTCCCAGCGGCTGAAGCGTGTAGACTATCATACGCGATAACAGTGTTTTGTTTATCTCGAACCACGGATTTTCCGACGTTGTGCCGACCAGGATTATATCGCCGCGTTCGACCGCCGGAAGAAGAACGTTCTGCTGGCTGCTGTTCAGGTGATACATTTCGTCCACGAATGCCACAGAGGTTCTGTCGGAACCCTCTTTGAACGCAACAGCCTCGTCCAGAAGTTCACGCAATTGCGAGACTTTAGCGCTCACCGCGTTGATTTCGAGTAATTTGCGCCCTGTTTCCGCCGCTATCAGGCGCACAAGCGTCGTTTTTCCGATTCCGGGGTTTCCGTATAGTATGCAGCTCGGTATCCGTCCCTGCTCTATGAGAGCGCGAAGCGGCTTGCCCTCGCCTATGAGGTGTTCCTGGCCGACATAATCACCCAGATTTCTCGGTCTCATCCGTTCGGCGAGCGGAGTCTCGTATGATGTGGATTCTTCGCGAAATTCCAAAAAATTTCCCACTTTATCTCATTTCAGGG
>JAISYN010000339.1 GCA_031269915.1 Synergistaceae bacterium | reverse complement strand
TGTCCCTATGCAGGCGGAAAGCGATCCTGACGGCCATTCCGGAGAGAGCGGATATTATCATATAGCCGCCGGGATGAGCGCGAAAGAGGTGAGAGAAGCGCTGTACCCTATGCTGGATTCACTTGAAGGCGCGTATGGTATCAATAACCATAGAGGCTCGAAGGCGACAACGGACAGGGAAGTGATGCGGTACGTCATGGAGGTGTTGAAGGAGCGAAAATTGTTTTTTTTCGACAGCAGGACGTCGCCCAGGAGCGTGGCCTACGAAGCGGCTCTTTTGGAAGGTTTGGAGTCGGCTTTCAACTCCAGGTTTCTGGATAACGAATCAGATCGGACAAAGATAGCGATTCAAATGGCATGGGCGTTGGATCTGGCCCGAAAAAAAAGGATAGCGGCCGTCATTTGCCATCTGAGGCCTGAGACTGTTTCTTTTCTCGAAGACTTCGCCCTTGACGTGAGCGGCGGAATACATAAATCAGGCGTAAAACTCATAACTCTGGCCCAGTGGGCGGAGTGCTCTAAGGAGGATAAATGATGAAAAACGGCGTACAGGCTCTTATCGGAGCCCAGTGGGGCGACGAGGGCAAAGGGCGGGTGGTCGACGCGCTGGCGCGCGATGCGGACGTGGTGGTCCGCTATCAGGGAGGCGCGAACGCGGGACATACAGTGATAGTTGAGGGTAAAAAGCATGTTTTTCACCTTCTGCCGTCGGGAATGCTGTATCCGGACCGGTTGTGCGTAATCGGCAACGGCGTGGTTCTGGACCCCGAACAGTTTATATCGGAGGTGAACGGTCTCGAACCGGCGCCTGAAAAAATAGGGACCAGGCTGGTCGTCAGCAACAACGCTCACGTTGTGATGCCATATCACAAACAGCTCGACGTCCTCTCCGAGCAGGCGCGCAAAACGATGCGGCACGGCGCTGTAATAGGCACCACCGGCAGAGGGATAGGCTCATGCTATGTGGATAAATACAATCGCGTCGGAATCAGGATCGAGGATCTTGCCTCCCCAAAGATACTGGAGGAGAAACTGCGCATGAATGTGGAGGAGAAAAACCTCATACTCGAAAAATTATATGGCGTTCCAGGGCTGAATTTCGACGAACTGTACGAAACATCGCTCTCGTGGGGGCGTTTCATGGAGCGATATATCGGGGATTCCTCATGCGAAATAGACTCCGCTGTGAAAAGCGGCAAAAAAGTTCTATTCGAGGGCGCGCAGGGAACCTTGCTCGATGTAGACCACGGGACGTATCCTTTTGTGACGAGTTCGAGCTGCGTTTCGGGGGGATGCTGCACGGGGGGCGCCCTTTCCCCGGGTCGTTTCGATCGCGTGATTGGCGTCGCCAAGGCATATTGCACAAGGGTCGGAGAAGGCCCGTTCCCGACGGAGGATCATGGCGCCTCCGGCGAGCGGCTTCGCGAGAGAGGAGCTGAATACGGCGCTACTACCGGACGCCCGCGCAGGTGCGGCTGGCTCGACATCGTGGCGCTCAATTACGCTGTGAGAATAAACGGGTTTGGAGTGATCGCGCTCACGAAACTGGATGTTCTCTCAGGCTTCGACGAGCTGAAGGTCTGCACCGGGTATGAAATAGACGGGCTCCGCTCCGTCGGATTCCCCAATTCCGCTTACGCCCTCGACGGCGTTGCGCCGGTATACGAGAGTTTTCCGTCGTGGTGGGAGGATATTTCAAAATGCCGTACTTTCGACGAACTTCCAGTGACCGCGCGGGACTATATCGGTTTCATCGAAAAGTCAACCGGCGTTCCGGTTGGGTTGATAGGCGTTGGCCCGGGCAGGGAAGACACTATATTCAGAGATTTTTAGCGCGTTCCGGCCGTTTGCGGTATGCAGATCGTCGATATAGATTTCTGCGTTCCGGACGATATCAGATCGCTTGTGGAGATAGAGGAGGTATGTTTCGACATCCCGTGGGAGGAATACATGATCGAGCGCGATCTGAACGAACCGGGGAACGCGATATATCTCAAAGCGGTTATAAAAGGGACGATAGCCGGTTACGGCGTACTCGGGAGAGCCGACGATACGGCTCACCTGATGAACTTGGCCGTCTTGCCTGAATACAGGCGTCAGGGAATAGCGCTTCAGCTCATGACCGCTTTCGGCGAAATATCGGAGGATTGGCGATGCAGAAGGATGTGTCTTGAAGTTCGCTCGAGCAACAATATTGCCCGCGATTTTTACGCGTCCATCGGTTTTGTGTATCTATCGAGGATAAAAGGGTATTACGTGGACAGGGAAGACGCTCTCGTTCTGACGGCGCGCCTTCCTCTGCGTATACCGTGACGGGCTGCGTTGATAAATATTTCGAGTCTCCTGAATCCCGGAAAATTTTCATATCCCGGCGACGCGCTGAGATACCCTTCAAAAAAAGGGTCCGTCTTCCCGGTGGTGGTCTGGCATATAACTGGAAGATGCAATCTTTCATGCTGTCATTGTTATTCGGACTCCGGTCCGAATTTGAAAGAACCCGAAATGAATGAAAAAGACGCGGATGCGTTTTTAGGGGAGTGCGCGGCGAATTCGGCTCCGGTACTTCTGTTGTCCGGAGGAGAACCGCTCTGCTGCCCCAATTTTTTTTCGTATATGAAAAAAACGCGGGCGATCGGGCTGAAGATCGCCGTCTCGACAAACGGGACTCTCATAGATGAATACGCGGCCGCGATGATGGCCCATCATGCGGAGTACGTCGGAGTGAGCCTGGATGGCACGAGAGAAATTCATGACGAATTCAGAGGGCTCGAAGGGGCGTTCGATTCCTCAATATCCGCGATAAAACGCCTCGCGTCCAAAGGCTGCCGCGTAGGGGCGAGGATAACGCTCGCGCGGCGGATTATCGGCCATCTCGATGAAGTGTTGGCGCTTATGGAAGAGATACCAGTGTCTCGGGTATGCTTCTATCGCTTCTTCCACTCCGGCAGGGGAGCGCGTGACGCTTCGCTCGTTCCGGATCAGGCCGATGAAGACGCCGCGGCGAGGCGCATTATAGAGTGGGCTGACGGGTTGAGCGTTCCGCGCGGTTCCGATCGTCAGCTTGAAATATTAACCGTCGGCGATGCTTCGGACAGCGTGAGACTGTACGAGTATCTCGATTCGAATTCAGACGGACGGAAACAGGGCGCCTCGGAGATGATGAGGCGTTCGGCGGGCCGCGCCTCCGGTTCGGGAATACTGTCGGTCAAGTGGGACGGGACTGTTTTTCGCAATCAATTTCTGTGGAATAAGCCGATCGGCAATTGGAAGAATATTGCCGAAGCGGCGCGGGCGGCTGCGTGTTACGATATAGAAAGCGAGTGTTCACAGTGCGGCTGGAGGAGCCGCGAAATTTGCGGAGGGAGGACGGCGGGTTTTGGCGGAGGATGTTTTTTCGGCGGGAGAAAGGGGCGCGAGTGATGCCTGCGTTAGCGAACTCGCGGCCGGTATGCTGGAAGAAGGGCTGCCACTCGTAAGGGAACCTTTCGCCGAAGTCGCGCGCCGGTTGAATATTGGAGAATCGCAGGTCGTCGAAATGGCTCGGGAGATGCTGCGTTCTGGTCGCATGAGGAGATTCGGCCCATTTTTCGACTTTCGCCGATTCGGTCTGAACGGGTATCTTTTCGGAGCCGGAGGTTCCGCGGAAGCGGAGGCGAATATCATATCGCGCATGAACGGCATGAAAAACGTCACCCATGTTTACGGCAGAAAACACCGGCTCCGCCTCTGGTTTACGGTTCTGCTGGGATCAGACGGAGAAGCCGGCGAAATATGCGAAACGCTCCGCTCGGAGGGCTGTGAATTCGTCGCCATGTCCGTGTCGCGGATGATAAAACTGAGGCCTTCGTTCGTCTCCCGCTGCGGAAATTTCGAACCCCGATCCGCGGAATACGGCGCTCTCCCGGCCGCCGTTCTGGATGAAGATATGCTGAAAACGGCGCGGGCGCTGCAAAATGGGATCGATATTTCGAGACGTCCGTTCGACACGGCAGCGGCGAGTTGCGGTATGGACGCCGAAGAACTCCTCGAAGGCGCTCGGCGTATGGCGGATATGGGGGCGCTCCGCAGGATAGGGGCCTCTTTCGATCACTATCGGGCCGGATGGACGGAGAACAGTCTGTGCGCCTTAGACATGTCGGGCACGGATGAAAATATCGTGTACGAGGCGGCACTCCGCGCCGTATCCGGTCTGTTTTGGGCCAGCCACTGTTATATCCGAAGGATGTACGATTGCGAAATCAGGGGTGAATGGCCTTATAATCTTTACGTGATGATCCACGCTTCTTCAAATAAACTATTGAGCCTCCGGGAGGCCGAGCTGCGCGAAAAACTGCCCGGGGGGTTCGTGTCGCTCAGAACCGAAATTGAATATAAGAAAATTTATTATACTCTCTGATAGGAGGAGGATGACTGATGAACGGGCGGGAGATGAGGAGAAAAGACAAACTCGTCGCGGATGTGGGATGGATTGAGGATGTCCTGCGGGAGGGACAGATCGCTTTTGTCGCTCTTTCCACATTGAACGGAGATCCGTACGCGCTCCCCATAGGCTACGGGTACGAAGGCGGCGTAATGTACTTTCACGGCGCGGCCGCCGGCCTGAAGAACGATATGATCGCCGAAAACCCCAGAGCGTCGTTCAATGTGTCGGTCGGAGTGGAGCTTGTCCGAGACAAATCAGGCGCAGAGTTCACCAATAAATACCGCAGCGTCACGGGCTTCGGCGACATCGAGGAGATAACGGGCCTGGAAGAAAAAAACAGGGCGCTCTCCATATTGATGAGGCAATACAAAGGCCCGCACGAGGATATGACCGAGGAGCGCTCGAAGCGAGTGTGGGTCGCGAAGCTCGTCATAAGAGAGATGACGGGCAAGATAAGCGGGTATCCGAAGCCGTAGAAGAACTGGATATTTTCAGGAGGAGGTCGTTGTGATGAATTACAAACTGCCCGTGGAAAAGATGAAGAATGTCAATTTCGGCGGAGGAATACGCGAGATACTCGCTCAGGCGGACGCGATGCAGATGAGCGGACAGGATGTCATACATCTGGAGATAGGGCGTCCCGATTTCGACTCGCCGGAATGCGCGAAGCGCGCCGCTATACGCGCGATCGAGAGTGGGAACGTTCACTACACTGATATGTCCGGTACGCATGAACTCCGCCATGAGCTGGCGGCGAAATTCAAACGCGACGCCGGAATGGACATCGATCCCGACAACGAGATAGTGGTGACGGTAGGGGCCGTCGAGGCGCTTGCGACAGTATTCATGACGATGCTCTCTCCCGGTGACGAAGTTATCGTGCCATCTCCCTATTTCCCCACCTACGACGATCAGATAAAAATAGCCGGAGGCGTTGTCCGCGCTGTATCGACGAAAATCGAAAACGGTTTCAGGCCGGATCCCGCCGACATAGAACGCGCCGTGACGCCCAAGACCAGAATGATAATGATCAATTCGCCGAACAACCCGACCGGGGCCACTTCGACCCGCGCTGAGCTGGAAGCCATAGCGGAGATAGCGAAATCCCGCGATCTTCTGATGCTGTCCGACGAGTGTTATGAAAAATTCGCTTATGACGAGAGCGCGCCGCATATAAGTATAGCGTCGATGCCAGGTATGAAAGAACGCACATTCACACTCTCGGCCGCCTCGAAGACGTTTTCCATGACCGGCTGGCGCGTAGGCTGGCTTGTGATACCCGCCGAGACTAAATCGTACATAATGAAGTGCCATCAGGGCTTGGCCACGTGCGCGAATTCATTCGCACAGGCAGGCGCGGCGGAAGCGCTGCGTTCGGCGCAGCCCGACGTTGACAGGATGATAGTCGAGTACAAAGCCCGCCGCGATCTGATGATCGATATGCTGTCAAAAATTGACGGCATCAATGTCCCTGTTCCCAGAGGCGCGTTTTACGCCTTCCCCGATATAAGGGAACTCGGTTTGCCGTCAACCGAATTTTGCGCCCGCCTTCTCTCTGAAACCGGAGTAGCGACAGTTCCGGGACAGCCTTTCGGCGCTCCGGACGGATACATGAGAATGACCTATTGCCGTCCGAGGAGCGAGATAAAAGAAGCCCTGTCGAGGATGGGTGATTTCGCGGCGAAACTGAGGCGCTGACCGGTACCTACTAAAACAGCGAAAATGAAGTTTGATGGATTCCATGCCCGCCGTACGTTTGTGGATATCCTTCGCGTGTGATATGTTCTAACCACCAAAAGGCAGGTGATCGAACATGCAAACGGTGAAAGCATATTTTAACGGAAACATTTTTATCCCTATAGATCGAATAACGGCAGCGACAAACCAAAGGGCTGTCGTCGCCCTTATCGGCGATGTTCCAGAAAAGTAAGACAAGACAGCAAAACTCTGAAAAATCATATTCGAGTTACGCGGGCGCTCTGTCGGACGAGAGCTGCGCAGAAATCGAAGCGATTTTATCTGATTTGAAAAAAATGGATTCACTATCCCCGAAAATGATTTATGGATAGCGGCTGTTGCGCGCACTCATGTCAAATATATTTCGCATATCGAAGTCGTCCCACGCTAAACGTACCGTTCGCAGGACAGAAGTTTTCGTGACTGCTTCATCGTGCCGCACATTGTTCAAAATCTCGGTTATTATCCTGTCCGTTTCCATTATTTTTATGACTTCCGGAGTTTCTGACGCTTCCGTTAAAATAGCCTCTGCAGATTTACCGGGAACGATTGGGAATGAAGATGTGAAGGAAAGCCCTGATGGAATTAAACTCCACATACAAG
>JAISYN010000337.1 GCA_031269915.1 Synergistaceae bacterium | reverse complement strand
CGCCGTCGAAAGCGCCGTAACCGGATATTTCGATGTTCACACCCGCGGCAAACGACAAGTCGCCCACGAGGTTGAACGAGCCTGTGACCTCGTTTTTATTCGCCTCGTGCAGTTTGCTTTTCGCCAGGTCTTCCGCTTCGGCGCCGTTTTTGACACGCTGGTTTATTTGGAGCGTCTGCCCGCTTCCGACAATACCGTCCTCTGTGTAGACATTAAACGTCTCATCGCTTTCGGTATCGTTATATCTCACTTGCGCTTTCTTGAAAGTCCCAGCCATTTTCGTTTTAACGCTCATCGACAGGATACGCCGATCGCCGCGCGTGATTTTCGTCGTCGCACTATGCGATTCAAATTCTTCTTCGTCAAAGATTACGATTTTGTCGTCCGTGACTTTAAGGGCAAGCCCGGTATCACGGCAAAGCTCCATTAAAAACGCCATGTCGGATTGTTTCGACTGATTGCGCGTGTCATATTGCGGGTCTTTTGGCGCAAGGTATTCGAGTGATAAGCCTGCGTTGCTCGCTATATCTCCGGCTATGCCGGAAAGTTTATATCCCTCCCAATTTTTATTTTTCGCCTCGTCCCTGAGATTCGTGCTTCGCGGCGCGGAAACAGCCTTAATGCTGACGGTCATCGGAGCTTCGCTTATCTCTATCTCGTCGATCTCGAAACTCCCGCAATAAAGTGATAAATTCTCCTCTGGTTTATCCCAATTCTCCGTGATGATTGTCGCCGAAATCCGGCTTCCTTTTTCGGGAAACCAAGGATCGCGCCAGAGCCCTTCCCTGTCCTCAAGCGAGATTTGAAGGTCGTCACATTCGCCGCTCGACTTGTCCGTGTACTCGAATGACAATAAAAAAGGCGCGATATCTTTCGAAATATCAGCGCCCTCGTAAATCAGTTTTACTCGTGTTCGCCGCGATTTTTGAGACGACATTGAAGAACCTCCTCATACCACGCGGTTTTTCTTCCACGGCGGCAGATTTTCAGTTGCGGGAATGTCTATATCGGGAACCGCAAGTTCGATCCCGGCCCCGAAAACAGCCGTTTCGCGGTATTTTTCGTTCGCCTCCAGAAGGCGGGACATGCACATCTCCCGCCCGACATTTGGATACATGCGATACGCTATCAAATCCCACATATCGCCCTGCTGTGTCCTGTATGTCTTCATGAGTACGCCACCCTTGTCTGCTGTTCGTTGAAGCGCTTCAACATGCGCGGCAGTTCCGCCTCGATCTCGCGGATTATCCGCCGCCCTATCGCGTCGCCGTCCGCGCCGGAACCTGCATTGACCGTCAGGTTGAAAGAAGGGGAAAACGATATTTCGCCTCCCGTCGAAAACCCGGCCATTTCGCCGGTCGCGCGCCATATACTTTCGCCGCCTGAATTGAATGGGATAGCGGCTTCCGGCCCGTTTTCAGCGAATATAGCCAGTTGCGGGCGCGTGAATATGCCGCCTTTGGCGAGTTCGGGTATTTGCGGAACGGGTATCACTGGCAAAAACGTGAAAGGACTCAGGCCGAATATGCTGATATCTCTTATCCCCGCCAGCGCCGAATTTATTCCGTCAAACGGGATAGCAACGACGGTATTGATACCTCGGATGAGGCTATTGACGATAGACTTGAACGTGCTGAGTATCCCTTCCGTTATGCCGCCGAATATTTCTCCCCCAGAGATAAACGCATTCTTAACAGTTTGCCATATCCCACTCAATCCAGAGGTAAGCCAGTCCCACGAGAAAGACAGCTTCTCCGCGAACCATCCTTTCATTTCATCCCATTTTTCGCCGATAAAAGCCGCCGTATTCCCGAAGGAGTTTTTCAACGCTTCCCACTTATCAGTTACCCATTGCACAGCAGCCAAAAGTTTGTTTTTCCACGCCTCCGCGCCGGTTTTCATCGTCTCCCACGCCGAATCGACCTTTTCGCGGAACCATTCGCATTTGTTGTAAGCGATAACAAATGCCGCAATGAGGAAGCCAATCGCAGCAACAACAAGGCCTATAGGGTTCGCGTTCATCGCGGCGTTCAGCAGCCACTGAGCGGCCGCCCACGCTTTCGACGCGACCGCTATTGCGATTGACGCAACCTTATAAGCGATAAGTTTTCCCACGCTTAACAGTTTCCCGCCGACCGTCATAGCCTTTGTCCATAGCCATTGCGCTGCCGTCCATACTTTTGTCGCTGCGGATGCCGCTAAAGTGGCTATCTTATGGGCTATAAGCCGCCCGGTGTCGAGCAGCCAGCGCCCTCCGCGCATTACGGCACTCCATGCTTTTTGTATGCCCGTCCACACTTTAGTTGCCAGCGCTGCCGCCTTTTGTCTAAGCTCAAGTAATTTCGTTTTGGCTGCCATCCATAGCGACGTATGTCCGTTTGCCACCATCCACGCATTGTATTTGGCAGACAATAAAATCACTTTTTGCACCGGAAGTTTTACGAGGTTTAAAGCGATTTACCCGCGGTCATGCCAACTTTAAACGCGCCAAGCGCCGCCACACTCAGAATAATTACTTTTGTCAATCCGGGATATTTCTGCGCTAACGCCGATACGCCGCCAGCGAATTTTGCAAGCGTTTCCACGCCCTGCGTAAATGCCGGCAAAAGCACATTGCCGATGTCGATTAAAAGGCTTTCCGTTGCCGAACCCATACGCTTCATCGCGCCCTGCGCGGTGGCGTTCATCCTGGTCGCCATTTCCGCCGCCGCGCCGCCTGCGTTCTGGAATTCGGTCGTTAGCTGTTCAAGTTTTCCGGATTGTGCGGCGTCCATGACGGCAAGCATACCAGACGCCGCCTCGGTGCCGAATATCTTGGCGAGGACTTCCATCTTGTCGGCATTTCCCATGCCTTTCGTTTTTTCACTCAAATCAGCCAGGAGACTGGGCATGGTTCGCATATTGCCCGCCGCGTCGCGCGTAGCTACGCCTATGTCTTTAAGAGCCTCTTCTGTTTGTTTCGGTTCTTTGGCCAGTCTCACCAGCGACGCGCGTAATGCCGTGCCCGCTTCAGAACCTTTTATTCCTGCGTCGCCCATCGAGCCGATCATTGCCGCGACTTCCTCAAATGGTATATTTAGCCCTGCCGCTATCGGCCCGACCATCT
>JAISYN010000257.1 GCA_031269915.1 Synergistaceae bacterium | reverse complement strand
AATATGCCTACAGCAATTTTTTCGCCGCCGAGGCCAGGCCGGCGGAGAGTTTTTCAACAATCTCGCGCGCTTGAACCTCCGTCGTCACAAGCGGCGGGGCGATCAGGAAATTGTCGCCTTCGACTCCATCGACCATTCCATTGCCGGGATAGATGATCAGTCCCTGGTCGATACATTCCCTGGTCGCTACATTGGCCGCGCCGGACTTTTTCTCGAACGGCGCCTTCGTGCGCTTGTCCCGCACGAGTTCGACCCCCCACATGAAACCCTTGCCCCTCGTCTCCCCGACAATCGGATTCTCGGACTCTATCTTGCGAAGCCCCTCCGCGAAAATGTGTTCCACGCCGCGGACATTCTCTATGACTTTGTGCTCCTTCATGTACTTCATCACGGCAATCACAGCCGCGGCACTGATGGGATTGCCGTTGTAGGTATGGCCATGCATGAACGCCCCGCTTCCGTTCCTAATCGGTTCAAGCAGAGCGTCCTTCGCTATGATGGCGCCGGTCGGTACATAACCGGCCGCGAGGCCCTTAGCCGTTGCGATGATGTCCGGGACGACATTCCAGTGATCGACCGCGAAATTTCTGCCGGTGCGTCCGCAGCCCGTCATCACCTCGTCCGCTATCAGGAGAACATCGTATTTGTCGCAGATTTCGCGCACGAGAGGCCAGTATCCGTCAGGAGCGGTAAGTGCTCCCACGGTAGAGCCGACGATCGGTTCCGCAATGAAAGACGTGACATACTGAGCGCCGATTCTGCGAATTTCCGACTCCAGCTGATGGCCGCATCTGAGGCCGCACGACGGGTGTTCGAGGCCGAAAGGGCAGCGGTAGCAATATGTGGCGGCTATTTTGGGCGACTCCGCGAATATCGGGGAAAAAACGCTGCGCCGCGCCATGGAGCCGGCCACCGCCATGGTGCCGATCGTACTCCCGTGGTAAGAATTCCATCGGCCTATCGTGACGTATTTGCTGGTCGCGCCTCCGTCTCGTTCGTAGAAATACTGTCTGGCAAGTTTTATGGCCGATTCGACGGCCTCGCTGCCTCCGCTCACAAACCACACGTTGTCCAGCCCCTCAGGCGCCAGGCCCGCCACCAGCGCCGCCGCTTCCTCCACGATGTCGCACTGCCAGCGCGAAGGATGCGCGAATTCCAGCTTTCCGAACTGCGCCGCGACGGCTTCCGCCACCTCCGGCACCGCGTGCCCGATGTTGGATATGAGCGCGCCGGAACAGCCGTCAATGTACTTTTTTCCGTCCGCATCGAAGATGTAAATTCCCTTTCCGTGCGATGCCTTGAGATAGTTCGTTTTGAAATTACGGGGAAAAGCGTGCTGAGACATGATCGATTCCTCCTTAAAACTACGACGCCGGCGTAAAATCGGCGTGCGTATAGCCGGTTATGCGCTGTTCTTCCACTCTGTACCGCAAGCTCATACCCTTCCGCGGCACTCCTCCCTTCTGACAGGCGGAGTGAGAGACTGAGCGAAGCGATCCGCCTGATCAATTAAATTGAGTTGATTTGAATATTTTTTTTCAAATCCATACTAAAAAATAGAGCATCATCATTGAATCTCAATGGCAAACAAAAAAACACAACAAACATGCAGAAATATGCTTAACACATTCCCACAGAGTGAGTATTTTTACAGAACAAAATGAATAAAATTATTCATCTGTAGTTATACTATACTACTTACGGATTGTCAATAATTTTTCACAGCGAGGATGGCGAGGTTGAAATGATATGGAACAGACTGGGGTTGGAACTGAAAACCCTTCCGAGGGCTCAGAAAAAGGTCGCAGCATATATGCTTGAAAATCCTTCCGAGGCGCTTTTCATGACATCGCAGCAGCTTGGGGAATCTTCCGGGACAAGCGAGGCGACGGTAGTGCGGCTCGCGGTGACTCTGGGCTTCGACGGCTTCCCCGAATTCAAAGAAGCCCTGCAGGGCGAGGTCAAGGATCAACTGTCGACCTTCGGGCGTCTTCAGGAACATCGCGCCAAAGTCGGCGCGCAAAGCCTCCTGTCCGGCGTCATATCTCAGGAAATAGACGCCGCCGCCTCATGCCTGACCGAATCGAACGATGAGGAAATAAAGGAACTCGCATCCCGCATCTGCGGCTCGAATGGAGTATACCTGATAGGTCTCCGCAGTACCCGCAGCCTTGCCTTGTATATGCAATACTACCTTTCCTGGTTTCTGCCGAATATTTACGTGCCGCAGAACGACTCTCTCGAAAGCTATCTCGTCTCGGCGTCGAAAGACAGTCTCGTTATCGGCATAAGTTTTCCCCGGTACACCAGACGGACTCTCGACAGCATTCTCATAGCGAACAGGATGAATCTCCGAACAGCGGCTATAACAGACTCCGAGAACAGCCCTCTCGCGAAGGCGGCGAGCATCGTCGTAAAAGCCCCTTGTATCCATGTGGCTCATATCGACTCGCTGATGATTCCATTCGGCATGGCGAACGCCATATTGATAGAGGTGACGAATCAACTCGGTCCCAAGGCCCTTTCTCGCCTCAACGAACTCGAAGACGTGTGGGCTGCCGGCTCGGTGTATTGTAAACCCTAACCAGGGCCGGAGGCCCTGCACCCGTTATGGGGTCTGAGGGGGCAAGCGTATGACGCCCTCCCGTTGGTCGGGACTGAAGCATTTCCGACCGGCGGGAGGGCGTTTTCTACGGGATAGGGTCATTCATTCGGCTTGTCGCGTCGCGTC
>JAISYN010000251.1 GCA_031269915.1 Synergistaceae bacterium | reverse complement strand
GTAATTGGTCATTCCTGAATCCGTCATTATGAGCGCCATCATCACTATCGTCGCGATACCGGCGGACATTGGCACGCATTTCGCCGCGGTCTTTTTCATCGCGGTCCGCAGCAATTCCGCGGAACTGAGGGCGCCTCCGCCGCGCATGGGGTACATGACGGCGCCGAACAGGGATGCGGCGGTCAAAATCAGCATCGGATGCGAAAAAAATTGTATCTTGGCGTAGTTTGGCGCGGCGTCCGTCGCATACCCCATAACCGTCGACACGGACGGAAAGTCGAGACCCCAGTAATAGGGGCTCAGCGCGCGTTTGACCACCGGTATCTGCGACAGCAGAGTGAGCGCGACGACGACGTAATATGGCGACGCGGCGGCATGGAAACTCATTTTATCCGCCGGTTCCGAGAAAATTCTGACGGATCGGTCCTTTTTCAGCAGCGACACGGCGGAGAGCGCGAAACAGCCGCTCATGCCGGCGGCAAGGGTAGATATCTGCGCCATGCCTATTTTGTTCATGAACCAGAGCATGAAAGACATGAGCGAGCCGATCGCGAAAACCGGCGCGGCTCCTTTCTTCAGGGCGGGAAAACCTCCGTATATGTGGAGGACAGATAATCCGGTCGAGAATACGGCGGACGCGAAGAGCAGGGACATTACCGGGCCTATGACTTCGCCGGGCAGGCCCGTCACCAGCTGAATGGCGTTGTAGCTCGAACCCATCGAGCCGAAGGATATGGACCAGGAGTGCCCTACAAGACAGGCCGCGACCGAGACGATGGGGTCGAAACCCATCTCGGCCATGATCGGCGCGACTATGGCGACCGGCACCCCGAAGCCCGCGATCCCTTGAAGAAGGGACGAAAAGCACCATGAGAGCAAAAGGCATTGTATTATCTTGTCGCCGGAGATCTTCCGCATCGCTCCGCTTATGATCTTCACGGCGCCGGCGCTCTCCGCCACGTTATAAAGAAAAATCGCGCTCCAGACGATGAGGAGCACGTACAAAGAGAGCGCGAGGCCTTTGGCATTGGCGAGAGCCATCAGCCGCGCGTCGGCCTTGAAGAAGAAGTACGCCGCGAAAATTCCGACGAACCACGAGATGGCCCCCACCTTGAACGACTCCCAATGGAACAGGAGAATACAGCCAAGCAGGGTCATGACCGGCGCGGCCGAAACAAACCAGTAAAATAAATTCACGGACTCCATATCATTCATCTCTTTCTGTAATTCGCGGTATACCGTATATCCGCAATTATCTCACAAACGGGAAAATATGAGCGGGAAAATATGGAGGAATCTGGCGGGGCATCCCGACAGACTCCTGATTTCGCGGAGCTGCCGGGATGCGCTGCGGGTTCAGTTTAACTCCCCGTATCCTTCGGCGGGCTTGCGCCAGATTTTGACTCCGGTGATGTCGTATATGACGAGGAAAACCATTCCGAGGTATGTCAGGGGCGCATACATAATGTATTCACCTGTCGGGACGCCGAGGGTGTTAGCTATAAACGCGCCGGTGACGCTCCACGGCACTATGGGCGCCAGCGCCGTGCCGCTGTCCTCCAGCATACGGGATATATTCGCCCTGTGCAGGCTGTAGCTGTCGTAGAGAGGACGCATGACCGGGCCGAGCACGGCGAACGTGACATAGTAACTGCCCGTGATGCAGAAAAACGCGGCGTGCGTGATGAACGCGAATACTTGCATGATCCGCTCGCTCGCCGCCTTGCTTTTTATCATATCTATCAGTATCGCTATCACTCCCGCCGTCTTCAGCGGGGCCCCGAAAACGGCGGCCGCCATCAAGAGCACCACCGAACTCAGCATACTGTTGAGCCCTCCCCGGATCAGCATGCTGTCGATTATGCCGATCTCGGACTTTGCGGTATAACCCCTCTGAAGCGCCGACGATATCTCTCCCAGGCTCATTCCCTGGCAGAAATAAGCGAGTACGCATCCCAGCGCGACGCCCACGGTGAATACGGGGAGAGCCGGTTTTTTTAATATTATCAGTCCCAGCACCGCGACGGGGGGCAGAAGCAGTATCGGCGAGAGCGAGAATATGGAACTCAGGCTGGACGTTATGATTTCGACGCTGCCGCCCGTTATGACGCGCCCGGCGGCGGCGCGCCCCAAAAACAGATACAGCGCCAGGGATATGAGATACGGCGGTATCGTCGTCCAGAGCATGTATTTTATGTGGTCGATTATATCCACGCCCGAGACCGCCGACGACATGACAGTGGTGTCGGAGAGCGGAGACAGCTTGTCCCCGAAAATAGCGCCTGTCACTATAGCTCCGGCGGTATAGGCGAGAGGAATTTCAAGCCCCGCGGATACCCCCATCAGAGCCACTCCGACTGTCCCTATTGTGCCCCAGGATGTTCCCATGCACACCGACATCATCGTGCAGACGACCAGGGTCACGGCCAGAAACGAACCCGGAGAGAGGATTTTGATGCCGTAATAGACCATCAGCGGCACGGTCCAGCACGCTATCCAGATGCCTATCATCAGTCCGACCGACAGCAGGATCAGTATGGCGGGCAGCATTGCGTTTATATTACTGAGCATGTCCCGCTCCAGATCCTTCCATTTTATTCCCCAGATCATGCAGACGGCCGAGCTTACGATACCTGCCGTAAGGAGCACTATAGATGAATTTGCCTTCACCCATAGGACCCCGCCAAAGACCATAAGTATGGACAGCACAAAGAGAACTAAGGCGTTTACCGCGGATAATTTTTTACCTTCCGATTCACTCACTAATCTCACCTCGTAATATTCAGCAGATTATGTCGCGTATCACTCTTTCGTATATCTCAGCCGCCTGCTCGACCTCCTTTATCGATCCGAATTCGTTCGGGCCATGGAATCCCTCTCCGGACGGTCCGAACGTTACTGTGGGAATGCCGCCCAAAACCACCAGATAATTTGAGTCGCACACGGAACGATCTATTTCGAGCGACGGATCGTTCCCTGTTACCTCCCTGAAGTGACGCGTCACCGACAAAAGCAGCGGATGATCGCGTTTAATGACGAAACTTTCCATGAAAGGGGTGTCCCTCTTCGTCAGCGCCACAGTAACTCTTTCCTCGATCCCGAGGGACTTCGCGGCTTCTGTCACCTGAGCCATGCAGCTCTTGGGGCTTTCGCCCGGGACCACGTAGCGATCGATGAAAACGCTGCATTTGTCGGGGACGGAGAGCGTGGTCTTTATACCGCCCTCTATGTGACGTATACACCACGTTCCTCTCCCCGCCTCGGGGTGCTGCGCGGTCGGGAGTTCTTCTATCGCCGCTGCGAGCTTTGCCGCGTCTATTATCGCGTTCCGCCCGACCTCGGGATATCTGCTGGCGTGCGCGGCCACGCCGCGGACATCGGCTGTCATGCTGTAACGGCCCCGAAATCCGATGGCGATATTGCTGAAACGGCACTCGGCCATGATCGCCATGTCGGCCGACAATCCTTCCCTGAGCAGATTGTATGTGCCGCGGGACAATCCCTCTTCGTCCGCGGAAAACGCCACATGCAGGCTGCCTCTGTTTTTCGGGCGGCCGTCATTTTTTTCGATGAACCTGTTCACGGCTTCCAGAATAGCCGCTATGCCGCCCTTCATGTCCGACGAACCCAGGGCGTACACGCGATCTCCGTCGACTACGGGTGTGAAAGGGTCGGTTCTCCATCCTTCGGTCACGGCGACAGTGTCGAGATGACCTATGAGGAGCAGCGATTCCGCGGACGGGTCAGAACCCTTGAGAGTGGCTTTTACGGACGGCCACTTCCCCTCCTCGGCCCAGTGCCATTCGACTGGCAGTCCCATGCCTTCGAGTTCCCCCGCGACGTACTCGGCAGCGGCCTTCTCGTTTCCGGTGACGCTCGGTGTGCGGATGAGCCTGTCGTAGCGTTTGAACAACCTGCTGTCGGGCAAGGACTTTTCTCTCGAACCCATTCCCAAATCCAACCTTTCTTTATGCTGACTTCTAAAAACCAGCAGCCGCGGCGGCCGCTAACGGTAAATCTCCAAACATCGCATAAGCCATTTGTCAGTGCTGCTTCCGAAATCGGCCATTATTTACATTAATTGCCTTAATTACCTCAAATCGTCGTTTATACAGTATAAATACTATCATTCCTCAAACTTGAAGTCAACAAACCGCGCTGCGTGTGGGACTGGACTTATACCAATTTCAAGATCAAGACGCCCCTATCCGGCTTGAAATCGGAATAAAGGGCACAGGCGCGGCGTTTTGCGGAGCCGCGGGTCCTAAATCACACCGGCCGGACATTTGGCCCGAAAACGGAAGATCGGGGCCGCTCTGAACCGCGGCCCCGATCTTCTCGCTCATCTATGCTGTCTCGTCTCACCGCCGCGTTTCGCGGCGCTAAACTGCCCCCTGTCATCCGTCGGCCATGATCGTCATAAGACAATTTACAGGGCGCTGATGTGTTTAAGAAACGGCGGCTCTCCTTCAGATCTCCGCATCCATCGTCCCTATCGTCTGATCCCCGTGACTTTTGGCCCGTCCGGATTTTGAAACCATACCCCTCGGCGAACATCGCCCTTGGCGCGTCAGAACCTATCTCCCGGTCGCCTCCGAGCGGAGACGATAAACACCATTCACAGGCCCAGTAAAGAGGTCCGGCGCTCCTCTCGGCTGTCCCTATCACTCACGCGCTCGTGCCTTCAGGTAAAAGTCTTTATGCTCTCGTACTTCCATCCGTCAAGGCGAAACAATACCAGCTAAACCAGAACGAAGCTATCCTGCCGGCCGTGACGCCGCGATCTCCGTCAATGTTCTCCCGCCGCGATAGGACGGCAGTTCATCGCTTTGACGCTATACCTTCTCAGCGTCACCCGATACACATCTTACTCCGTCCGAACAAATTCATTATGAGTTGCCCCATAGCAAATGTCAACGTCAAAAGGCAAAATTATACGCGGACGGGAATATTTAGCTATTGCTGCGGAAATAATGGGGAATGCGGCGTAATTA
>JAISYN010000164.1 GCA_031269915.1 Synergistaceae bacterium | reverse complement strand
AGGCAAGAGCAAAAAGAGCGTTAGACGATGCTATTGCTGAAGCACTTGACATTGTTTCGCCAACCGATATTTTAGGGTGGTTTGCCAAAGATGGATATAGTATATAATAAATCAAATTGCTATATCCCCTCGCGCCTCGGCTTTCGTTTTTTTGGGGCATCGGGAAGAACTATTTTATGGAGGTCGCGAAGATGCGCGCCGCGCGAATATTATGGGCCAAGATCTTCAAGTCATTTGACCCAAAGAACGAAAAATCAATGGCGCTGCGAACCCATTCCCAGACATCCGGCTGGAGCCTGACGGAACAAGATCCCTTCAACAACGTGGAGAGGACGTGCATCGAGGCTATGGCAGCGGCGCTCGGCCACACGCAGTCGCTCCACACGAACGCGCTGGACGAGGCGATCGCGCTCCCTACTGACTTCTCAGCGCGCATCGCCCGCAACACACAGCTTTACATTCAGGACGAGACGAAAGTCTGCAAGGTCATCGACCCCTGGGGAGGGTCGTATTACGTCGAATCCTTGACGGATGCCCTCATCAAGCGAAGTTGGAGCCACATCAGGGAAGTGGAGGAATTGGGCGGCATGGCCGAAGCCATCGACACCGGTCTGCCCAAGATGCGGATCGAGGAAGCCGCCGCGCGCCGTCAAGCCCGCATAGACTCGGGAAAGGAAAAGATCGTGGGGCTCAACAGCTTCCGCTTGGAAAAGGAGGACCCGCTGGAGATATTGGAGGTGGAGAACAGCGCGGTGCGTGATGCACAGATCGCCCGGCTGGAAAAACTCCGCGCCATCCGGGATCCAGAAAAGGTGCGGTCATGTCTGGAAGCCATCACCAAGTCCATGGAAACGGGCTGCGGCAACCTCCTGGAACTCGCCGTAGACGCGGCGCGCGCGAGGGCATCGCTGGGCGAGATCTCTGACGCCGTCGAGAAAGTCTGTGGGCGGCACAAGACGATCATTCGCTCCATCTCGGGAATTTACAGCAGCGAGTTCGCCGACGACGAGATCATCGCCGAAGTGCGGGCCATGACCGACGGGTTCGAGGCGCAGGAAGGCCGCCGCCCCAGGATCATGGTCGTAAAAATGGGGCGGGACGGTCACGACAGGGGTGCGAAAGTCATCGCACCGCATTCGCGGACATGGGCTACGACGTGGATATGGGGCCTTTGTTTCAGACGCCGGAAGAGGCCGCACAGGACGCGGTTGACAATGACGTACATGTCGTTGGCATGAGCTCGCTGGCAGCCGGACATAAAACCCTCCTGCCGCAGTTGGTCGAAGAGCTCCGCAAGCGCGGGCGCGACGATATCATGGTCGTAATCGGCGGCGTCATCCCCGCTCAGGACTACGAATTTCTCCGCAGCCACGGCGCTTATGCCATATTCGGGCCGGGGACTATCATCCCAGTCGCCGCTAAAAAAGTCATGGAAGGGCTCAACCGGCGTGTCTTCCAATCGGCCTGAATGGGTGCCGGAAGACGCGGGCGGGGTTTATGCCACTCAAGTCATGTGCGGCGTAAACGACGCACATGACGGCATGGTGTATTCCCCCCAGCCGGGGCCTCACGCCGCCGTACCCGCGAAGTGCCTCATCTCGTCTAATGAATACGTCGAGGGGGTGCTCCGCGGCGATCGTTCGATATTGTCGCGGGCGATCACGCTCGTGGAAAGCAACGCCGCGAAGCATTTCGACTTGGGGCAGAGCGTAATCCAAGCTCTGCTGCCTTACACAGGAAATTCGGCCAGGATTGGCATCACGGGCGTGCCGGGCGCGGGTAAAAGCACTTTTATCGAGGTTCTGGGGACGCTGCTGTGCGGCCAAGGCAAGAAAGTAGCGGTTTTGGCCGTGGATCCCAGCAGTAGTGTCAGCAAGGGGAGTATTTTGGGCGACAAAACGCGCATGGAGAAATTGGCAAAGGAGCCGAACGCGTTCATCCGCCCATCCCCTTCCTGGGGCACTCTGGGAGGGCTGACGAGAAAAAGCCGTGAGACGCTGCTTTTGTGCGAAGCGGCAGGGTACGACGTCATTTTGGTCGAGACCGTGGGCGTGGGGCAAAGCGAAACGACGGTACGGTCGATGGTCGATTTTTTCCTGCTCCTTGTCATCACCGGTGCGGGGGATGAACTCCAGGGGATGAAGAAAGGGGTTATAGAGCTTGCCGACGCCATCCTGGTCAACAAGGCGGACGGGCATAATGAGCTGAAAGCCGCCTCCACGCGCGCGGAATATGACAGGATTTTGCATTACCTGCGCCCGGCGACGGATGGGTGGACGACACACGCTCATACCTGCTCCTCAGTCACCGGCGCTGGTATAAGCGAGGTCTGGAATGTCGTCGAGCGGTTCCTGCGGAATGTCCGTGAGAGCGGTGTTTTCGAGGTGCGCCGCAGACAGCAGATACTATCGTGGGTATATGGCATGGTCGAAGAACACCTCCGTAAGAGTTTTTACGATTGCCCGGCCGTCGCGGCAAACCGCGCCGGTCTGGAGGACAAGGTTTTGAGAGGCGAATTGTCGGCCACCAATGCCGCGCGGCAGTTATTGGATCATTATGGAGAGAGGCGTTGAATGGATCGCATGACCGACGGAGAAGACACATTTCTTATTTCTTCCCTAATGTCCGAGATAAAAAAGGAAGAAGTGACCAAGCGCATTTTGAAAGCCTTAGGCGACTACATGGACAAGAACCCTGACGGCCGCCGCGATTTTTTGCCCGTAACCGACAGCCTGGGTAATGTCGTAGTTCCACAGGGTTCTAATGTTTTTTACGCCCGGCTGGCTCCGGAAGGGCCTGAACGGGAGACGGTTTTCATCTATACCGTCTGACGCGCCGGCGGCAAGGTTTTATCGATCCGCTGTGATAGAACCGAGCCGCCCAAACCGATGTTATCTTTATCGTTTTCCTTGATCAGCACGATATAATTTTTTTCCGATACGTCCATTATGACGCTCGCAATCTTGGTCAAGGATTCGATAAGGAGCTTCTTCTGCTCAAAACGAAGCGGAGCGCCCTCTACAGTAATAACCGGCATTTTCCTCACCTCTTTTTCAATTTGGCTTGAAACTGCTGGGACCTCACCACCGGCAACCGCCGCCACATCTTCCCGCGAAACCGTCTCACCTGTCCTGATGATAATCGCGGTAGGTTTCGCAGGTCTAGGTATGACGTTGACCGAGTACACCCTGTTTACCTTCGCGGATGCGGTTCCAGCCGCATATATGGCAGACTTGACCGCCCCGATGTCGCCTTGGACTTTCACAGTCACCATTCCGAAGCCATTGGTCAGTTCATAACCGACCATTTTGACGTTGGCTGATTTCAAGGCGGCGTCAGCAGCTTCTATCGCCGCGGCCATGCCGATCGTTTCTATAAAGCCCACTGCCTGTTCCATGCGGACATCGCGCCTCCTCATGCCATTTTTGAAATCATCAGAACGGAATGGCGCCGATCTCTTCCCACGGGAAATTAGCGCCCGTCCTACCGAAGTGGCCGTATATCGCCGCAGGGAGGTATTTTATTTCCCTGAGGCCGAGATACTCGATGATACCGTCCACGGAAAACGGGAACAGCCGACTTACCAGTCTGGATAGAGCTTCGTCATCTAACATCATGCCGGTACCGAACGTGTCGACACTGACCGCTTCAGGCTCCGGCATACCTATCGAGTACGCGACGGAAACCTCGCACCGTTTCGCGACGCCAAGTGCTACTAAGTTTTTCGCAACATGTCTCGCCATGTAAGCGGCGGACCTATCGACCTTCGTAGGATCCTTGCCGGAGAAGGCGCCGCCGCCGTGGCGCGCGACCCCGCCATAAGTGTCCACCATGATCTTACGACCGGTGAGTCCGGTGTCCGCGGCAGGCCCGCCAAGCACGAAACGACCGGTTGGATTGATGCGCACACTGGTTTTTGAATCGATCCTTTCATTCCCTATTGCCGGGATTATGACTTTTTTGAAAATGGCATCCCTCAGATCCTCTATGCCGATATTTTGCTCGTGCTGTGCTGAAATAACAATCCCGCTCACACGGGACGGCCTGCCCTTGTCGTCGTATTCGACTGTCACCTGTGCTTTCCCGTCAGGGCGCAGGTAAGGTATCTCCCTTTTTTTGCGCATCTCAGCCAGGCGCATGGCTAATCTATGCGCCAGTTCTATCGTAAGTGGCATAAGATTCTCCGTCTCATCGCAAGCGTACCCATACATGATGCCCTGATCCCCTGCACCGGTGCCCCTGCCGGGTTTTGTGTCCACGCCGGTCTTTATGTCGGGAGACTGCGAGTTGATGTTGGTCAGGATCAAACAATTTGCCGGATCAATACCGCTGGAAAAGTCAACATACCCAGCGGCGAGAATGACCTTGCGCACTACCGATTCGATATCTATCGAAAATCCCGACGTAACCTCGCCAGCGGTTACGATTACCCCGTTTGAGGCCATAGTTTCCACGGCCACCCTCGCATACTGATCAGCGGACATGAACTCGTCCAGAATCGCGTCTGATATCTGGTCGCAAAGTTTGTCCGGATGCCCCTCCGTCACCGATTCTGATGTCAAGAGATACCCGCTCACGCGATCACCTGATTGAAAAACTTTCGACTAAAGAACAGCGCCTTCTCCTGGCAAAATGCCGGGCGCTAGTGGTGCCTTCACCTGTCGCGGTCGCTATTGTGAAACTTGTGTTCCCCTCTCCGTTCACCCCTATGCCCGCGAGAGATGAACCGTTTTTCACAAAAACCGCGGTCTGCATAGTTTTCGCTGCTTGGCTGAGACGTTCGATGCTCCGTGAATGGAAAACCGCGGTGTGCCTGAAGCCTTGCTCTATTTCCAACGCGTATTCGAGCGCTTCCTCAAAGTCACGTGCGCGGACTATAGGGAGGACCGGCATCATGGCTTCGAGGACGACGAATGGATTTTCTTTCTCAGCCTCGAAGACGACAATCCTCGGCGTCCCGGAAAACGATATCCCAGCCGCGTCCAATATCGCGGACGCGCTTTTCCCTTCGAGCGCTTTATTGAGTGCCCCCTCTCTCGTCACAACTTCGTTAATGAGCGACTGGATATCGGCAGGACTGCTAAGGGATTGCGCGCCAACCTCCTCCATACACCTGATGAGCCTGTCTCCGGCGCTATCCACGACGACAACGCTCTTTTCAGTGACGCACATTAGGTTATTGTCGAATGATACGCCTTCCACTATATCGCGGGCCGCTTTCTTTATGTCGGCTGTTTCGTCCACTATCGCCACAGGGTTTGCCGGGCCCGCTCCTATTACTTTTTTACCGCTCGACATGGCTTTCCTCAGAACTTCGCCGCTCCCGGTGACAATTACCATCTGTATGTCCGGGTGTGCCATAAGTACGTCTGCGGCTGCCATCGAACTCTCATAAAGGGTGACTACGAGGTTTTCGATGCCGCATGTCTCATAAATCGATTCGCTTATCGCCTCCACAAGGAACCTGGTTGTCCCGCAAGCCCTTGGGTGTGGAATGTGGATCACCGCATTGCCAGCCGCCAGCAGACCTATAGTGTTGTTAATAAGGGTTGCGCAAGGGTTCGTGCATGGGTGTACTGCGCAGACGACCCCCCATGCCGAAAGCTCGAAGAGCGTAAGGCCGCTGTCGCCTGTCTTGACCTCAGTGACGAGATCTTCAACCCCAGGCGTTTTCTCTATCGCAAGGTTTATTTTTTTTATTTTGTCCTCCGCGACACCCATAAGCGTTTCTTCCGTGCTCATACACGCAAGTTTAGGGACAAGAGGGGACAACTTTTTTTTGAGGTTTTCTATCACTTTCGCCCTGTCGTCCAACGAGAGCGCTGTGTATTTGACAAACGCCTTTTTTGACAAATATACAGCCGCGTTGATATCGCGGCAAACGCCGTTAGAGTCAGATATGCCAAAATCTTCTCGCAAAATTTTCCTTACGAGTTTATCAATGCGATCATAGTTCATCACCGTACCCACTCTCCTATCCGCCTATGACGCATTTAAAACCCTCGTCCTCGACCAGCTTTTTCAGGTTCGCTATTTCATCTTTAGTGAGCGGCGGAACTTCCGTTAAAGGGTATTCCTTTCCAATAAGGCCGTATTTATTCACTCCATAGGTGTGATATGGGAGTATGTGTATGGTATCGACGCCATTCATGCTCTTTACGTGCGAACATATCGCCCGGTACTCGCTAATAGTGGAGTTAACGCCCGGTATTGTCGGGACTCTCACAACGGTTGGGGCGATATTGGAGATGGCTATCGAATTTTCCAGTATGATTTCGTTGGAAACCCCGGTGTTCGCTTTATGAATATCGGGGGCTATCGCCTTTATGTCCAGCAATACGAGATCGACCCAGGGGAACACCCGCTCAATCACGCTCTCACGCGCGAGGCCTGTCGTCTCCATAGCGGTATGCCAGCCTTGCTCTTTGCAGGCTTTGAGCAATTCGAGCAGAAATTCGGCCTGAACCAGCGGTTCCCCTCCGGAGATAGTAACGCCTCCGCCTGACCTCCTGAATGTTATGGCATCCTTTTTAAGCTCGCGTACAAGCTCTCCTACGGCTATCGCCTTCCCTTTCATAACGAGCGCTCCTGTTGGGCACGCGTTGACACATTCGCCGCACGACCTGCACGCGCCGCGGTCTACGAGCGCCGTGTTGCCAGTCGACAGAGCTCCGAATTTGCAGACTCCCAGACATTTACCACAGTGAACGCAGGAGTCGGCGTTAAACAGGACAGTCGGCCTAACGTCCTGTGATTCGGGGTTGCAGCACCATTTGCATAATAGCGGGCACCCCTTCTGAAAAACGATCGTCCGTATACCAGGGCCGTCGTGAATCGAGAAGCGTTGTATGTCGAAAACTATCCCCTCTGTGCGGTAATCTATGTATTCCATCGGTTGCGGCCTCCACATGTCAGGGGGGCACTGGGCATTTTGCCTGTCCCCGCAAAGGGCCGTGAGACCGTTCACAGGTCTCACGGCCAAAATGCCCTTTATCCCAACGTCGGAAGGAGCTTTTCCGTATCAGTGTGCGGGCGCGGAATTACGTGGACGGATATTACCTCCCCCACATGCTTCGCCGCTACGGCTCCGGCGTCGGTAGCAGCTTTTACGGCACCAACGTCCCCACGTACCATAACCGTAACGTAAGCGGAGCCAATCTTCTCATAGCCAATAAGACTGACATTAGCGGCTTTCACCATTGCGTCAGCCGCCTCTATTGCGCCGACGAGGCCTTTCGTTTCTATCATTCCAAGCGCGTCTGAAGTCATGTTTTACTCCCTCCCCTTATATATACGGCGTTGTCATGGATTTCGGTTCGCCGCCAAGAGCCCCCAGGAGCTTCTTGCCTGCGTCGATGGCTGCGCGTACAGCCTGACGAACCGCACCAGAGTCTCCCGTGAAGGTCAATATGACCTCGTTCGAGTAACTCGTTCCCTTGCTGGGAGAACAATAACCAATTACCTCCACGTTGGCCGCCTTGACCGCTACGTCGGCGAGGACAGTCCCGATGGCGGCCGGTCCCCCTATGACCATGCCGAAAGCGCGGCCTATCTGAGCGCCCAGCGCCTTGTTCAAGCAGTAGCTTGCCCGGGCGGTATACTGAAACTCCAAATGTCCGGCATCGTTGGCATACACGTCGCCGAAATACTTCGGCAGCACCCCGAGCGAAACCTCCACAGCGCGCCTAGCGTCAGAGACGTCTTCGGCTCCTACGTAAATGAGACACCCGTGTCCGGCGCCGCCCTTTGTGTCGCGAGGCAGCTCGACCGAAATTATTTCGGTATTCGTCGCCTTCACAGCTTCGTCCGCGGCCATTATTTGCGGCCCAGCGCCTACGCGATCGCCTATGATTCCAATTGACCTATACTTGCCGAGGCTGATAAATTCCGTGAGCGACGGATCCACATTGGCAATGACAAGCCCTATCGTGTCGCCTATCGCCGTCCCGACAAATTCGGTCAGCCCTACTGGAGACCCTTTAGCTGGCGTCGGCGCCTGAACGCCGCCATTGCCGGGGGCAAGCTCGTCTGTGACCTGTTTGATGATCCTATCTAGAATTTGCTGATCCATGTTTTTCCCCCATTTCCCAAAAAATTGTCGAACGTTTTAAAGAAGGACTCCTAAAACGTCTGTTCCGTGCGCGAGATGATATCGTCCTGTACTTCTTTCGCAAGAACGACGAACTGCGCGCTGTAACCGGCCACACGCACGACGAGATCTTTGTGATGATCGGGATCCTTCTGTGCTTCCATCATGGTTTCCCTGTCAATTACGTTAAACTGGACATGCATTCCCTTCTTGTCGAAATAGCTGCGGATCAGCGCGGCGAAGTTCTGAAGCCCGCCGTCTCCGGCCAAAGCGGACGGGAGGAACTTCTGGTTGTAAAGGGTTCCGTTGGAAGCTACGCAATGATCCAGTTTCGCGACAGAACTCGCCGCCGCTGTCGGCCCATTAACGTCCTTTCCGGCACGCGGCGACACACCGTCGGCGAGCGGGGTTTTTGCCAGCTTTCCGTTTGGAAGCGCAAGGACGTCCTTCCCGAAAAGAACATTGGCGGAGACAGGGTAAATACCGGCTTGGAATTGCCCACCGCGAGGGTTGCGATATTTCTCTACCTCGTAGCAGTAAATCTGGGCGCACTTACGAGCCACTAAATCTACCTCGTCGATGTCGTTGCCGAAGCATGGGGTGCTGTCGAGCAACAGGCGCATATCCTCATACTTACCACCCGCCCTTGGAGCCGCCATAGAGGACGAAACCTTGTTTTGGATATTGGAGAGATCGACTGACCCAGTCCCCGCGAGGACTTTTTTGACTATTTCATAGACCTTATTCTCTATGTCCGAATTGCCTCCGGCACACGAAGCTGAGGATGCCGCGTTATCATTCGGCAATGATCCCCCCTCGACGACCTTTCCGTCGAGAGTGGCGCCGACAGGATAGCCAAAGTTGGCGTCGAGAGCCTCCTTGAGCTGTTTCAAGCTGATTTTCCCGTCCTCGAATACGTTTTTCTGTATCGCGTACATTGAGTCGCCGGTATCGGCCACCCCGAACGCCTGCGGGCCCGTGAAATTATAAATGGCCCCTCCCTCTTGGAGGGACTTCCCGCGGCCAATGCAGTCCTCTACCATTGCCGACAGGAAGGGCAGCGGCGCGCGTTCTCCATGCGCGAGATCGACGCAGTTGTCGGCTTCGGCCAAATAATGGACAAAATATTGCATCTGCTTACTGAATGCCCCGTAAAAATCATCCATGGATTTGAATGTGGTGATGTCGCCCGTTACCGGTCCGATCTGTCTCCCAAGGATTTTTCCGTTGTTGAGCGTGATTTCGAGGACCTTCGCGACGTTGAAAAAAGCGGCGTCGTGCCATCCCTCGGTTTTATTTGGGACTTGAGGTTCCACACAGCCGATTAAGCAGTAGTTTCTCGCGTCTCTCAACGGGATGCCTCTGTTCGCAAGAGCGGGTATAATGACCTCGTCGTTGTACATAGCTGGAACCCCGAGTCCCAGGCGGACGACCTCGCAAGCCTTGTACAGAAATTCGTCCGGGGAGCCCTGCCATACGCGGATTGAAAATGACGGCTGCGGAAGCGCTACATGTGCTGTCGCCTCCATGCACATGTAGCTGACCTCGTTTGTGGCGTCGAGCCCCTCCTCTGTCTGTCCGCCAACGCAGAGATTTTGAAATACGGCGTAGCCGGCGAAAGCCTGAGCGGAAACCTCGTCCCTGGTCTTGTTTACATCGTTTAGTTTTATCCAGACGCAATCGACCAATTCCTGAGCGAATTCCTTGGAAATGTTCTTATCGGCTTTGAGATAAGGATACATGTACTGATCGAAACGGCCGGGTGAAATTGAATGCCCGCTGGACTCTATCTGCACCATAGCGTGAATAAACCAGAAGGTCTGGCAGGCTTCCCAGAAAGTTGTCGCGCCGTGTTCCGGGACCTTGGTGCAGTTTTGGGCTATCTGGAGGAGTTCTGACTTACGGGCAGGGTTTACCTCAAGTGACGCAAGTTCCGATGCCTTCGCCGCATACCGGTGCGCGAAATTTATGGCCGCCGAATACGCTATTATGACCGCATTGTAGAATTGCTGTTTTTTGATATACTCCGGATCGTTCCGGTCCAGCTTTTGTAAAGCCTCAATGACCTCCGCCAGCACTCCACGGAAGCCATTTTTCAATATTTTTCCATAGTCCACACATAGATGCCCGACACCGCCGTAGAAATAGTTGCCTACCGTGAAGATGCCGGACGCTTGGCAATCCTTTGCTTCCGGCGACATATAATTCGCCGCCAAGTCGCTCGTGGTTCTGCCGGGCCAGTATTTGAAGGCCTCGGCAAGTTCGGCGGCTGTTTCCTTTGGGATTTGAAATGGATCAGCGAGACGGCTCCCCATCGTGTCGAATTCCTTTGCGACCCAGTCGAACGAGAATTCCGGACATATTTCGGTTGAACGGGGGTTCTTTGTTATGGCGCCGACGATGAGTTCGTCGTCCCGGATGGTTACCGGGAGGTTACCGAAAATCTTTTCGACCGCCTTTGCCCTCCGCATGATGGCCGGCAAACCTTCCGTCTCTTTATAAGATTCAGTCACCAAGACAGCTCTCTCGGATTCGACGTGCGGTATGGCGTCAATAATCATCCTCTTGAGTTTTTCCACCCTTACAGTGGGCTTCGTAAATCCTTTCGCTATCATTTTGAAAACCTCCTCTAAAGTTAATTTGTCTGGATCCAGTTGAATCGGCCTACGCCGGTCTGCTGCCCAAGAAAACCTCTGCCCACAGGCATCCCCCCTTTAAAATGCGAACGTGGAAACAATGTCATATCTGCTTTAAATGTTTGCTGGCTTTTTTTCGATTCTACGAGTTAGGATATGTAAAATATGTTTAAAAAAGACTTTTTTATTTATCTTCGAACAGACAAAGACTTTATAAACCCTTGCATACCCAATAATAGTAGGACACAATAAAAATGGCGTTCCCTTAAAATCAGAAATGCCTGAGCCGTATTGCCCTCCAACATATACCCCTATCTGCCACAGGCAGAGTAAACCCAAAACGGTGAGAAGTCTGAAATGTTTTAGCTAGGTTAAAGGTGATTATTGCTTAAATTTTTCGCATTCTAATTATTGCGCGGGTAAAATATTTATCAGTTTTAAGTCAAATTTTTACGCGTTTTCGTACAAAATTGTCGTTTCCCGTAATGCCAATGCCGTTCCGGCCCGGACAGACGCCCCTCTTGTACTCCAGCGGCGTTTGCCCTGTGTATCTTTTAAATACCTTCCCAAAGTAATTTTGTTCGTTGAAACCAGCCTCAACAGCTATTTCAAGCATCGACCTGTCCGTTTGCGTTATCATGTGTTTTGCGTATTCGAGACGCCTTTTCGTCAGATATTGCAGGAAGTTTACGCCAACCTCTTTCTTGAACAGCCTGCTGAAATAGCCGGCGCTTACGGAAATATACGCCGCGACGGACTCAAGGGACATATCTTTCCTGAAATTGCCGTCTATGTGCGACATTGCCTTGGCGATCTCTCTGGACATGCCGGAACGGGCGGGAACAGGAGCGGAGCGTTTGTCCAGCACGTGACGGTCTCTAAAATCGTTCGCATATTCAAGGTGCTTTGAGAGCGCATCCTTCATTTTCATTGAATGAATTGGTTTCAAAAGGTACCCGACGATATTCATAGACAAAAGCGAGGCAATGTCGTTTTCGCCAGTATCACCTTCATCCCACCCGGTCATAAGGATTGCCGTATTCCTGTTGCCGTTGCTGACCCTGCGAGCTGTCTCGAAACCATCGACAGCGCCCGCGCCGCGATCCAAAACCATCACTCGCGGGTTTATGGACAAACAGATGTCGACTGCGGCCTGGCCGCAATCACACTCCACTATCTCGATTGCTTCGCAGATGCTCCCAGCGACCATCTTAACAAATTCCCTGTCCAAACATTCGTCGTCAACGATCAGTACATCACACAAGCAGTTCTCCTCCTCTCGTTATGGATATCACAGTCTTGCAGGAAACGACATAGAAACCCTGACGCCACTGCAGGACGCACTATTTTCTGAAAAAAACAGTTTGTAATCGTTTCCGAAAAAAAGGCGGAGCATTTCTCTTGAGTTTTGTATTCCGCCCCATTTCAGATTAACATCTCTTGCAAACGCCGAACCGTTATTAACCATATAGATGAGTTCATCGGACATGCCCGCTCCGTCGTCGACTATCTCGAAAAACAGGCTATGCCCCTCCATGAAGCCCGCGATCTTGATGCTGCAAGGGGTATTCTTTTTTTCAAGCCCGTGGACAATGGAATTTTCTACGAAAACTAACAGTATTGTCGCCGGGATTGCGTAGCACTGAATGTTATCCTGAACGTCGCAATCAAATGATATTTTCTGTGCGAAGCGGATCTTTTGAATAAGGATATAGTTTTGTAGATTTTTTAGTTCCTGACTAATCGGGATCGCCCTGCCAAATTTTTTCATCGAGAATCTGCCTATATCGCCCATGCAACATATTATTTCCTGCGTCTTTTCAGCACCTTCTATGTAAGCCTGGGTGTTTGCCGCATTCAAAGAGTTGAAATAAAAGTATGGTGTAACTTTAATATGGCTCGTCTTGTCTTTGAATCCGCTATCCAGCTTTATTTTTTCCTTCTGTTTTTCGAGCAATCCAGCTTTTTCCTTGTTGAGCATATATTGATTGACGATATAATTCATAGTCGTGTGGAAAAAATTCGCGGCTGCCCTTACCTTGCCCAGCGGCACTACCGGCCGTGCGTCGTAAAGCCCCTGAATCTCGGCACTGTCGCCACGGTAATCGCAATGCAGGGGGACCAGCCCCGTTTCGATGTTATCAAGGGAATCCTCGGTCTTAACCTGCCCTCCCATCATGGATGCGACATATTCACCGTCCGCCATTATGGGGATTGCGAAATCTATTAATCCCGCGTGACATCTATGAATACAGGTTGTGCCGTTTCTTACGGCTTCAAGGCTGGCATATGCGTCCGACCTGACGCATTTTTTGTAGAAATCAGGGTTTTTTCTCATTTTTTCACAAAAAGGGGAGAAGGAGCTGTACCGTAAAAGCGGGTTGCCCTGGTAATCCACAGTAATTGCCGCAAATCCTGTAGCTTCGGCAAAGGAATCCTGCAGCTTTTGGAGAGATTCGAGATCAATAATTTCTTCTAGTTTTGTCATCATTCGCCTTTCCGATGAAACCGCTTATCTTAATTCAAAGCCGCATAAACAAAAAGTGCTCCGTTAGGAGCACCACGAAGCCTTGATGATATGTAACTCATCCAAGCACGCAACGTCCAGTAACTCGCTAAACGATTGCTTCCGTTGTGGTTAACGTATCCTGACTCAAGCGTCGTCGTTCCCGCCCAGCCTTCCCAGTTTTTCCAACCAGTGGCTTCGATCAAAACGAACAAGCGGCAACTCTACTCTCACAGTGGCGATACCGTACAGGATTTGCACCTGTTTCCGTTGAATTATGAAATGCCACAACTCACAATATTTTTTTGTAACTCTGAGATTAATACAAAGGGGAGTACAAGTCAAGCGCGGCAAATTTGGACCGCCGGCAAATGGCCAGCAAATGAATTGACATCAGAACAGTCATGCCAATACAATAGTGAACGAGACCGGGTTCCCGGGCCCGGCCTCGCTCAATTGAGAAGAGTTTTGGAGGTGCTTCTATGTATCGTCGGCAAGCAAGGCGACGTAGAAGCCAAAAATAATGGGGAAAGCCACGCTGCCTCGGCCTCCCCATGTATACAACAAAATGAAGGAGACGTAACGCCCGCGCGCTGTCGTCTTACAACAACCTCGAACAAGGTCTCCTGACTTACGGTCACCCTACTCCCGCGCCTTCCCACCCCGAATCCCTAAAACTATGGGGCAGTGGCTTTTGCGGTTTCGTCCCGATCACAGGGGCGGGGCCGCTCCGGATTCTCACCAGATTCCTTTTTTGCCCGAGGACTTTCCCTATTAAATTATGGTTATCATACGCCATGCCCGGCGATTTGTCTATGCGTTAAATTTATCCAAAAAATTCCACTTTTTGCTTTTTTCCAAATTAAAGAAAAAAGGCTGTGGGGGAAATAAGCATTCCTCAGCAATTACAGGCAGGATAGCGATAAATACAAGATCAAGTCGAGGGCATACCCCCGCGAGATCGTCATCCAGGACAAAGAGGGGATCGGCAAGAGGCTTCGCATTGCCGAGAAACGGTCGTATTTTACAGCGAAGATTATGCAAGAAAGGCAAAATTCGAGAGAGAGGGAATGAATCCCCCTCTCCCGTCAATGAAATTATGTCAAAATCACTGCAACAGCGTACTATGCCTTTCGGTACTTGAATGTCAGAATGCCCGCCAGCAACAATCCGAACAGGCCATAGCCCGTGTTGCAGCCGCCGCCGCCGGAACTCGGCTTTTGATCAGACACTGGCGGATTCCCCGTTATGTTACCCGCGCCGATTATTTTGTCTGCATTGCTCTTGATAGTCCCTTTATTGTTGATTGTTCCCTTGCTGGTGTTGATTGTTCCATCATTGTTTATTGTACCAGCGTTTTCTATCGTGCCTTCGTTGATTATCTCACCTGCCGCCTCGTTATTGATGATTCCGTTGTTGGTTATTTTACCACCATTGATGAGCTTGAGTGTGCCGCCTTTTTTGACATGAAGTAAACTGTCTTCGTCACTCAAGGTTATCTGGACACCGTTAATAGTCGCTGTGGCGTTATTCTCCACAGTCATGGCTGTTTTCTGACCAAAATCTATCGGAAGTTCAAGCGTACATGACGCATTCTCGGTAACTGTAATATGGAAACTAGCAAGTTCAAAGGGCCCTGTATTAGCAGCTAAATCAAGGGTTGAAGTTCCATAGGCAAAAACGCTAACTATACCGTCTATCACTCCTGTTGGGTCTACTAAGCCGTTTATTTTTAATGTGTCATTTTGCAACGCCGTTTTATTCAAGAAAAATTTACCCTCATCAGTCAGCACGGCTGCAGAGTGCGGAGCGTTGAGTTCCCCTTTTTCCAACGTAACGGTTGCTCCCTTCCCGTCTTCTTGTGCGCTTATCACACAGGCATTTTGCATATCCGTGCCCATTTTTCCGCCATTAACAATTATGTGGACCTTCGGCGAATCACCGGCAAATATGACCATAACTTCATTCTCGTCATCCTTCTCGTCTGCCCTTACATCATTAACATCGGTGAAACTTATTTCTCCTCCGATGACCTCAAAAGAAAGAGCATAGTCAGCTGTAGGGTCATCATCATTGTGAAATGCGATCAGAATACGATTGGGACTATCTTCGCCTTGTTGTTCCGCTGGAAATGTCCCGCAGTCGGCTTTCAATGTGGCGTTCCATTTGTACGTGATGTCGCTGTCAGCGAACCTTCCCAGCCAAAGCGTTTCCGTTGCGTCT
>JAISYN010000088.1 GCA_031269915.1 Synergistaceae bacterium | reverse complement strand
CAATTTGGCCGTCCTGTCAAAAAGCCCCCCGAAAATTTCCGAGAACTCGTCAGGGCATGGGAACGCGGCAAGTTGACGTTTGGAGAAATTTTAAAGCAGGCAGGATTGAAAGAATCCACGTTTTACAGGCGCTTGCGGGAACTCCGACTGCCTGAAAACAAATAAGCGGCTGTCAGAATGTGTACCTTTTGACAGCCGCTTGTTCACCAGCGTACATCCACACCAAAGAGCCAAACTTCCAATATATTACATCATAATCAGCCAAAATTTTCAACCTGCAAGTTTTAAATTCGTGAATACGGGACTTTATCAAAAGGTACACGTTTTGATAAATCAATTACTAAGGGGGCGAAAAAGAAAGTTTTTTACGTTATTCTCTTCAAAAAAATGTTAAAAGGAGAGTTGATTGATCATGGGAAAGTATATTGACATGAATTTGGGAAGAGACGAGGAAGTAATTTTTCGTGCAAAGGTACATTGGGCGATTTTTATCCCTGATGTAATACTTATGTTTATTTTTATTGGGTTCATTACAATAATTTTCTCGATTATTAAATTTTTCACTACTGAGCTTGGGTTCACAAACAAACGTCTTGTCGGCAAGATGGGACTGATTAACACAAAGTCAATGGATTCACCTCTCAACAAAATAAACAACACATCCGTTTCCAGTGGTTTGTTTGGCAAAATATTTGGTTTTGGCAATGTTGCTATCACAACTTCGTCTGGCGCTTATATGTACAAAGGTATTGCCCAACCAGAATTTTTTCGTTCTGCACTGATGCGACAAATTGAGAAATATGATGAAGATAGAATAAAAAAACAAGCAACCGAGATGGCAAGTGCAATCAGAGGCACACAAAGCTGATGAGTTGTACCCAAATATTTTGTAAAATTTCGGTCGGCTGAAAACACAAGTGCGCTCCTATCAGGGATACAGAGAATGACTAGTGCTAAGGGAACGTTGTTCTTAATGAGCAGGTTGCCTCTATCGAGCGGTAGTATTCGTTTATGACGGGCAAAAAAAACGCAAAAATGCAAAATCCTCTTGATTTTTGAGCCGAAATAAGCTATAAATAATGTGCTGATGTATGAACGGAGCCGAAAGGTGGCATCAGTATCGCGCCCGCGAAAGCGGGTCTCCACCCAAGCGGGGAGATAACCAAGAGAGCCGAGTGTTTTGTAGTAATACAAGCGAGGGAGAGGTTGAAGGCAATTTGACCTCTCTTTTGCTTTTATCTTGACAGCCCCTTTATCTGGGAGGATGTATCGGTTTTCCGTGATAGACATTGAATAGGATAACGTGGAGCCTTATTCTCGCTCTCGCCGGTCTGCTGCTCAAAAACGCCGCGCCGCGAATATAGGCGCTCTGAACCCGAATATACAGCTTGCCATCTTTTTTGAATACCTCGAAATAAACCTCGTATGTCCGATGTTCGTCTATATCGAATGTGACGAAATTTGTTCTGCCGGTATGGCGGCACTCTCTCGACATGAGTTCCGACATAATTTTTGGCAAGAGTTTTGACTGCTCATAACGATCGAGGTCGAATATACGAGCGCGGCCCTGAACGCTTTTAGTATAACAATGGTTGCTATAGCTTACTTCGACGCTATAATGTATTTCAGGTTTTTCTCCTCGCGCTATCTGTACATACTCAACTACATGTTTCTCTAAATGGCTTATGTCGTATATGGCCCCGGTTATTTTGTCGAGAAATTCCTTCAAATCTTTTTACCGTCATCCATAAAATCATCCCAACCAATTCGCAAAGTATACCATCGGCCAGAGCAGAGTAAAACCAGGGGTGGCTCGAATTATTGTGAGGCGGTCGTTTCGTCGCCCGACGCGAGTATGCTGTCGGAGAGTGTTTCCGCCGCCCCCCTTACTTTGTCCGGCAATAGATGAGCGTACCGCAAATCGGAACCCTTCGATTTCAGCGTCCTTCATGAGGCTTTTCCATGCTTTATTGACGTTATCGAATCACCCGCCAATCCTGGGAGAGCGAAAGATGAGATCGTCGTTCGCGGCGTCGGCGTTTTTAAGACGCCACTCCACAAGCATTTTTACAACAGCGCCGGAAAGCCGGAAATTGAGACGCGCTGGATTTTCTTGCTCTTTGCGCTGGATGGCTGCAACGTTACGAGTTTCCTGTCAAAATCGATGTCTTTCCATTTAAGAGAAAACAAAGCTGCGTGGCGCGCTCCGGCTACTAGCGCAAGCGGAACGAGCGAGCGAAGCTTTTCTAGTGGGTTCTTTTCAATAATCCCCTTATCAATTGAGCAATATCAACGCTTGGTTCATTTTGATGCGTTTGCCCTGCTATAGCTGTAATATCCCGCAATGTTTTTCGCGCGAGGCGATATAATATACCGGTTGCGATATTTCGATCGGGAAAGGATGTTTGATTTGTCACTTACTAAAAACAAGGCTGTAAACGAATGGGTGAATGAAATGGCGGCGATGACGAAGCCCGATGGAATCGTCTGGATAGATGGATCCGAGGCGCAGCTCGGCGCGTTGCGCAAAGAGAGCCTGGCGACGGGTGAAATCACCGCGCTCGACCCCGAAAAACTGCCCGGATGTTTCCTTCACCGTTCCGCCGTGAACGACGTGGCGCGTGTCGAACACAAGACGTTCATCTGTTCCCGCAGGGAGGAGGACGCGGGCCCGACAAACAACTGGACGGCCCCGGACGAGATGTACGCGAAGCTGCGCAAACTCTACGGCGGATGCATGAAGGGACGGACAATGTACGTCATACCGTTTTCAATGGCCGTTCCTGAGTCGCCGTTCGCGAAATTCGGCGTCGAACTGACCGACTCCATCTACGTCGTCCTCAACATGGCGATAATGACCCGCACAGGCATTCGCGTCCTGAAATGCCTTGATTCGAGCGCCAGTCCATCCGATTTCACCAGGGGGCTTCACTCAAAAGCAGGCATAGACGAGGAAAACCGCTACATAGCCCACTTTCCGGAGGACAACACGATCTGGTCCATCAACTCCGGTTACGGCGGCAACGCGCTGCTTGGCAAGAAGTGCCTCGCTCTCCGTATAGCGTCGTACATCGGACGGAAAGAAGGCTGGATGGCCGAACATATGCTGATATTGGGCATCGAAAATCCGAATGGCGAAATAAGATACCTGGCGGCGGCCTTCCCGTCGGCCTGCGGCAAAACAAACCTAGCCATGCTGATTCCACCGGAGGCGTACAGGAAAAAAGGCTACAAAATCTGGTGCGTCGGCGACGATATCGCGTGGCTGCGAGTCGGCTCAGACGGCCGCCTCTGGGCGGTGAACCCGGAGGCCGGTTTCTTCGGCGTCGCGCCGGGTACCAATATGAAATCGAACCCGAACGCATTATTGTCGTGCCGGAAAAATTCCATCTTCACGAATGTCGTTCATAATCTCGACGACAACACCGTCTGGTGGGAGGGACTCGACAAAACGCCGCCGAAGAACGCCCTCAACTGGAAGGGCGAAAAATGGGACTGCACGGACGGCTCGAAGGGCGCTCACCCCAACAGCCGCTTCACCGCGCCCGCCAGCCAATGCCCCTGTATATCCGGCGAATTCGAGACGCCTCAGGGCGTTCCCCTGTCGGCCCTGGTGTTCGGAGGACGCCGCGCCAGGACCGCTCCCCTGGTCTATCAGTCACGTGACTGGGATCACGGCGTCTTTGTGGGCTCCATAATGGCGAGCGAAACGACCGCCGCCGCTTCGGGAGCGGTGGGCGTGGTGCGCCGCGATCCTATGGCAATGCTCCCGTTCTGCGGATACCACATGGGCGACTATTTCGCTCACTGGCTCGACATGGGCAAACGAATTCCGAACCCGCCAAAGATTTTCAACGTCAACTGGTTCCGCACCGACGGGAAGGGCAATTTCATCTGGCCCGGCTACGGCGAGAACATGCGCGTGCTGGAGTGGATAATCAAACGCGCGTTCGGAGAGGCCGGCGCGGTCGAGAGTCCGATAGGCCGCCTGCCGGAACCCGGAGACATCAACCGCGAGGGGCTGGATTTGCCGCTTCAAACGCTCAAGGAGCTTCTGACGGTCGACAGGGATCTGTGGCGCGAGGAGGCGAAGGAGATACGCGCGTTCTACTCCAAATTCGGGGACAAACTGCCTTCGAAACTGAACGACGAACTGGCCCGCCTTGAAAAAAATCTGGCGTAGCGTTTACGGACGCCGGCACGGGCGTTAAATTCCGCTTGAAATCAAATCGGCGCGAGGCGCCGGGATAAACCGCCGCGCAAAACAAAACCGGGGGGCGAACCTGCCGTCCCCCGGAAATTTTTCACGACGCCTTTATCTTTTCGAGCAAAAAATCGTTTTTTATCTTCCTTATCAGATAAATCATGAATCCCCATGCGGCTATCGAGCCGAAAAACCACGACGCGGGCTGATACGCCCAAATTCCATTTATTCCCCAAAGCGAGGCGAACAGGTACGCCGACGGGACGCGTATTAACAGAGATCGGACGAGCTGGGCCACCGTGCCGAAAAACGAATATCCAGTCGCGACGAACATGGAGTTCATCATGAACTGAGCTATGATGAAAGGATACGCGGTTATGGCGAACCTTATCGATATAGCGGCGTACCTGGCGGCCTCGGCCGACGGCTTGAACAGGTCTATGAAAAGACGAGGAAATACGAAGAGGACAGACCCCACAGCGAGCGACGCCGCGCTCGCTATGATCGCCGCGGCTTTGACGCCCTTCAGCATACGAGGCAGGTCGCGCCTGCCGTAATTGAACGCCAAAAACGGCGTCAGCGCCGTGGAGACCCCGGAGATTATCGTAAACGAAAAATCCTCTATGCGGAGGCTCATCATCAACGCGACCACCGCGTAATTACCGAAATTCGCCAGAATTTTATTGAGCCATCCGAAGCCAATCGCCACGCTGCCGGTCGAAATAGTCACCGGGAAGCCTATGCGGGATATATTTCTCCAATATTTGACGAATATCATCCGGGGACGCGGAATCACCGGAATGAAGATGCCTCCGCTGCTCCGCATTTTGAAATACAGGTACGCGGAAGCCGCGACCCGGCCCGCCATAGTAGCGACGGCGGCGCCCTCGATGCCCATCTTCATCGAAAATATCAACAGCGGATCGAGGACGATGTTCACGACGTTGGCTATTGACATTGATATGAGCGGAGTGACGGTGTCGCCCTGACAGCGGAAGACGCTGTTGGAAATGAAGGTATACGCGATGAAAGGAGCGGTGGCGGGCCACCAGAAGTTATACAGGTACGCGCTGTCAAGCAGTTCGGGCCTGCCCATGGCTCCCAGGCTGTCGAATATAGCCGCCGACGCGCCGCGAAAGAACAGCGGCACGGTCGGAACGCAAAGCGCGTATGCCAGCGTAAGCCCAGAGACTGCCGCTATCCGCGCGGTTCCCTGACTTCCCCTGCCAAGATTTTGCCCGGTCAGAGCGGTCGTTCCGGCCGCCACTCCTTCCATGATCGCGAAAAAGGCTATCGCGACCGGCAGGGAGAGCGACATCGACGCTATCTGCTCCTCTCCGAGCCAGGAGACGAAGATGGAGTCCACTAGGAACACAAGCGTATTGAGGAACATCATCCCCATAGAAGGCAGCGCGAGGCGCAGAAGAAGACTCATCACCGGAGCGTCGCCCAGCGCCCGCTGTTTTTGCGAAATTATCGTCATCGGAACATCGCACCCATGATACCCATTATACGCACCCGACCCGCCGTTTCAGATTACGTCACTTTATCACACTTTTGGCGTTACGGCGGGGACCGATTAAAATTTACGTAAATGCTGGTAAAATATATATTGAGCTTGTGTTCTTTTTATATGCGAATCCAGCGCCCTATATGCGCGCGCGGTTTACGGGGAGAAGATGAAAATGTTATGGGTTATTTTATTGATTATCGTCGTCATTTTACTGTCAATTACCGCGCTCACTGTCATATGGCTCTGCTTCAGGGCAATCACTCCCGAGGGCGAAAACCCGCCGAAATGGGGAGAGCTGCGGCCGTTGAAACGCCTGTTTCAACGGCGTTTTTTCATCTTCAGAATGGCGGCGGCGGTCGTTCTCGCGGGATTGATGACGATTCCCATATCTTTCATCAAAGACCTGGTGGATGAACGGTACGTCCGCGGTTCAGAAGTCATATCCGAAATATCAGGTTTATGGGGAGGCGTCCAGACATTCGCGGGACCTGTCATATCAGTTCCTTTCACGGTTCGGAGCGCTGAGTCCGAGCAAATCCCGCTGACCGAAGCGGAATTATCCATTGAACGCTCCAGGGGCGGCGACCGCGTAAGCCGTGAAGTCATAAGAACCGTCGAGAGCCTGCATGAGGCCCTCGTCCTGCCGGAGTATCTCGCCATCGAAGGGAAGGTATCCACGGAGATGCGAAGCCGCGGCATATATTCCACGCGGGTTTACACGGCGGAACTCGCGGTATCCGGCAATTTCCTGAAACCCGATTTAAGCGGGTTGAGTCCGCATATAACCGACATTCACTGGGATAAAGCCGTCGCTGCAGTCGGTATTTCGGGCACCAGAGCAATACGCGACATCAGCGGTCTTGAAATCGCGGGGCAGACGCTCAAATTTCTGCCCGGGTCCTCCGGCAACGACGCCCTGCCAACCGGATTCTCCAGCCAGTGCGACCTGTCGTCGATACCGGATGGTGAACCCGTACCGTTTGAATTTCGGGTATCGGTGGGAGGCGCCAACAGTCTGTTCCTTACGCCGGTCGGTACATTCAGCAGATTTCGTATCGAATCGGAGTGGCCGCATCCGAATTTCACCGGCGCAGGGCTTCCGACGTCCCGCGACATCTCTCCGGAAGGCTTCGCTGCCGTTTGGGAGATACCGAATCTGGTGAGAAACTACCCGCAGGTAAGCGGCATGGAATCCTGGGCGGAGCGCTCCGTTTCGGATTACGACTGGGATTACGGCGTCAGAGACTTGGCTCGCGGCAACGGCGGATACTATCTTGGAGAATATGTGGCTGGAGTCGAGTTTTTCGAGCCCGTATTTCATTACTCCCTTCTTCTGAGGAGCACGAAATATGCCGCGCTCTTCATCCTCATGACATTCCTCGCGCTGGCGATCCTTGAAAACTTTCTGGTCGAGAGGAGCGAAGTCAGGCTCAATATGGTTCAATACGGCGTTATCGGTCTGGGCCTTGCGCTGTTTTACCTGACTCTTCTGGCCGTTTCGGAGCACCTGGGCTTCGGCAGGGCCTATCTTCTCTCCGCCGCGATAAACGTCGCGATGACCGGCGGCTACGTGCTGGGCGCGCTAAAGCTCCGCAAACCCGCGGCGCTTACGGCCTTGGTACAGGGACTGCTGTACGCCCTGCTGTTCTTCATCCTGCGCATGGAAGATTACGCGCTGCTCGCCGGGAGCGTTCTGCTGCTTCTCGCCACGGCGTCCCTGATGTTCACGACCAGAAACATAAACCATCCGCAAAAGCCCGGACCGACAGACGCGCCCGACGCTACCCTGGATATGGAGTTTTAGGGCGGCGTGAACTTCAATTTCTGTCCGTGCCGTAAATCAGTATCCTGAAATCGCCCCTGTAAACCGTAACGGCGGTCTCGGCGAGCATCCGCAGTTCGTTTTCGGCGCCGTATATCTTTACAGGGGCTATCCAGTTCACGTAGGACGCAATTTCGTCGGTGAACTCCGTGAACGCCGCCCAATAGCCGGTAAGCACTATCGCCTCCACCCTGCCGTTCATCGCCGCGGCCCGGGCTCCTATTTCGCGGGCTGTCTGATATGCCATCGCATTCACGAGAAAGACGGTTTTTTTGTCTCCAGCGCGGTACATTTTCTCGACGCCTTCGAGCGAGGCGTCGTCCAGATACGCGGAGAGTCCGCTTTTTTTGGATATCATGTCAAGTATTTCATCCATGTCGTATTTGCCGGAATAGCACATCTCTATCAGCGCGTCAAGCGGCAGGTAACCGCAGGATGAGGGAGAAAACGGGCCTTCGCCGTCCTGTGGGCTGTTGCTGTTGATTATTCTGCCCATATCATGGGCTCCCACGCTTATTTCACTGCCCAGGTGAGCCACTACGATCTGCGTTTCGTTAGCTCTCCTGTGAAGTTCGTGCCAGGCGCATAAAGTCGCCCCGCAGCGCTGCAAAAAATGGTTGTACACGGGTTCGCGCGTGACGCCTCTCAGCCCGGAGAGCGCCGCTTCGGGAGATATCTCGTTTCCTATCGCCGGTTCGATGACGAGAGGCAGGCACTCGCCGTTGTATTGGTCGTTGATGTAACCGCTCAGGAAGTACGCGGTGAACACGCCGGATCGGTATTGATTCTCGTCTATCAGATTAGCGGATATTTTACGGAGAAGCCTGGCTTCGGGCATATATATCCCGGGCGGCAGGTCCCGGCACATTATGTGCGTTACGACGACGCCGACGCCGCGCATGGACACGCCCCGGTCCTCCGTCCTGCTCAATATCGCGTTGAAGCGATACCTGCCCTGTTCTTCCGGCATGAGCAGCGAACATAACTCCGACGGTACGTGGTCGATCGCGTCGTAAAAAATTTGGGTCAATCCGTCGTAGACAGCTATTTCGGTGGCTGCCGTCCTGGGGATGAATACCAGTATTTTCAACGGATGAAGCATCGCGGAGACGGGAATGCCCGTCTCCGCGGCACAGCCGCCGCTTATCTGTTTTTCTGATACGCGGCCCATACAACGGCCGCCGCTATCGAGAACATCTTGGATTCGGCCGTGTCGGCGCGGCTGGTGAGCACTATCGGGGCTTTCGCTCCCATGACTATCCCCGCCGTTCTGTTGGGAGCGAAGTAAACTATCGACTTCGCCAGTATGTTGCCGCTTTCGATGTTGGGTACTATCAGAATATCGGCTTTCCCGGCGACTTCGGAAGAGATACCCTTATGTTTCGCCGATATTTCAGATATCGCGTTGTCGAGCGCGAAAGGACCGTCCACCACGCAGCCCTTTATCTGTCCGCGTCTGTTCATCTGAGAGAGAGCGGAGGCGTCGAGCGTGGCTGGCATGTCGGGGTTGACGACCTCGACAGCCGCCAGGACCGCCACTTTTGGAGTTTCTATTCCGAACGAATGGGCGAGTTTGGCGACGTTGTCGATTATCTTGGCCTTGGTCAAAAGATCGGGATATGGGATGAAAGCTCCGTCGGAGATGAAAATTATATGATCGTAACCCTCGACATCGTGGAAATACACGTGCGATATGACGCCGCCTGAGCGCAGGCCCTTTTCCTTGTTCAGCACGCCGCGGAGGAAATTGTCGGTGTGGAGCATCCCTTTCATCAGAATCTGAGCCTTGCCGGACGAGACCAGCTCCACAGCTTTCAAAGCGGCCTCCGCCTCTCCCCCGCGTTCGTCGATCACGTCGAAATTTCTGAGATCGACGCTCGCTTTTCTCGCCGCCTCCTCGATTTTGTCCGCTTCCCCTACGAGGAACGCTTTCGCGACGCCGCTCCGTCGTGAACTTTCAACGGCTTCTAGAACGTCAGGGTCGGCGGCGCAGGCGACGCTGACGGTCATCGGCCCGACTGTGCGGGCATATTCGAGCATTTCTCTCAGTGTTCGGAGTTGTTTCATCACAGACGTACCCCCATTGATTTTAAGATTTGACGATACAATAAGGATACCATAACGGGAGCGTTTTAGGACGCCATAATACGCGTTTTTGACGAGCGCCGCCCCGAGAAACGCCTGTCAATCTCTCCGGTATACCATTTCACCGTTTATGAAAGTGCGAAGCACTTTTGAGCGCGCGTCCAGCGGATCGCCGTCCCAGACGGCCATATCGGCGTCCTTTCCCGGTTCCAGCGACCCTGTCCGGTCCTGAATATTGAGATGTTCGGCGGCGTAGATCGTTACCGCTTTCAGAGCCTCTTCGGGCGGCAGGCCCGCTTTTACCGCGAGCGACGCGCAGACGTTCAGATGCTCTACCGGTATGACCGGATGATCGGTGATTATGCAGAAATGCACTCCGCTCTCCCACAGCTTGCGGGGAGTATCCCATGTTTTGTTGCGCAGCTCTATTTTGACCTTGGCTGTGAGCGACGGCCCCACAGCCGCGCGGACGCGCTTTTCGGCGAGCCAGCCCGCTATCAGGTGTCCCTCGGTGCAGTGCTCTATCGTATAGGCGACCCCGAATTCCTCGGCTATCCGTATGGCGGTCTGAATGTCGTCGGAACGGTGGCAGTGCACCGAGAGGGGCAAGCTGCCTTCGAGCGCCAGAGAGAGCGCTTCCATCCCGAGATTCCGTTCGCCCGGTTCGTCTTTTTTGACGGAAATTATGCGCTTCCCGATGTAGTTTTGCGCTTTCACGAAGGCGTCGCGCAGCAGGTACGCGGAACCCATGCGTGTGTTCGGCAGTTTTTCCTTTGCCGTGTAGACGCGGACCGGGTTTTCTCCCAGAGCCGCTTTGAGGCACGAGGGAGCGCGAACCACCATCCGCTCCGTCACGTCGGGCCTGGTTTTCACTATCACGCCCTGCCCTCCTATGACGTTGCCGCTGCCCGGCAGCGTCTGCACGCAGGTGACCCCGCCCGCCATCGCCTCCGGGAAGGCTTCGTCGTCCGGGTAGAGGGCATCCAAAGCCCTGAGCTGAGGCGTAATCGGGTCGGTCATGTCGTTGGTATCGTCCATCTCCGGAGGAAAACCTTCGCTGCAAAGACCCATGTGAACGTGGGCATCTATCAGGCCCGGCGTGATCACTAAGCCGGAGATATCCGTCACGTCCGCCCCGGCCGGTATCTCCATTCTCTCGGAGACCTCCAGAATATGCCTCCCCCGGAACGCCACGACCGCCGATTTGAACATCCTGCCCGTTCCCGTCAATACAGCCGCGCCGGTGAAATATTTCCTCACGCCCTCCGCGTTATTCGAGTTTTCGTCCAATGTCCGCACCTCCGATGATTTCGCCGAGCGCCGTCCCCGTGACGGACTCGACTTTTTTTTGTACCGCCGCGGCCGCGGCTATTCTGCGCCGCGCGCCGCTCAACGCCTCGCCGTCATCCCCGAACCGGACCTGCATGCGCCGAAGACGGTTTTCAAGAGTGGATACCGATGTCCCGTCAGTTATCTTGTCGGCGAGGTACAGTATTTCAGCCTCGCCCAGTTTCTCCCTTGAGGGCAAATCCTTGTGCGCGGCCACAATGGAAGCAACCTCGCGGTAACCCCTCCGGCGAAGCCAGCGCGCGCCGAGGAGTTCGTGATCGCGCCGGTCGCGCGCGATATCGTGCAGGAGGCACGCGGAAAGCAGCAGCCGGTCGTCTGTTTCGATCCCGGAATTCGACAGTTTACGCGATATGGCGAGCGCGGTATTCGCCACAACGCGCGCGTGCCGTGCCGCGCCCTCCGGCGTTCCGGCGATACGCAACAGTTCCGCGCACTCATCTTCGTCCGGGTAAAATTCGGTCGTCGCATAGGAGAGCAATTTTTGATAATCATCGGCCGTGTCCATGTCAATTTCCGTCGCCCTGTCCGCAACCGGGAGCGTTACGGAGCTATGAGGATGAAGCGCCAGAAACGCGCGCAAACCACCCTCGCCGAGCCATGCCGTAATCGGCTCCGTCAGCGCCGCCCCCAAAAGAGGCGGATGAACCGTGCGCCCGAGAAAAGTGGGGTATACCGCGTCCGGCCTCGCGGGAACGGCATAAAATACACCGATCAGAGCCTTGTATGTGGCCGGTTTTACCAGCGGAATATCCCCGGGAAGCAGAAAAAACGCGTCTATCCCGCGATTCAGCGCGTATACGCCGGCGCGTACGCTGCTGAACATCCCAGTCCTGTAATCGGCGTTATAGACCGGCCTGCAATCAAGCCGCAGGGCTTCTTCAGAAACGCGTTCCGCGCCGTGTCCCGTCACCACCACGATATCGCCGACGCCGGACTTTCTCATACGCGAAACGGCCGTCTCCAGCGCGGACGCGAGGGGAACCGGCATAAGCGGTTTCATCTGTCCCATACGGCGTCCCATGCCTCCGGCCAAGATCAAGCCCGCCACTTCATTTTTCCGCCGCGTCACATCTCCGTCTCCTTCGTTAAATTATACCTGCCCTTCGTTCACGACTATATTACGATACTTCGGCGTTCCGTTCAATCCCCTCCCGCCCGATAAAAAACCCTCTCGGCGGATATCGCTCCGCTCGTTTTGTCGACCGATACCGCCAGTAATTCCTCGGCGGATATCTTCCCCGGCTTCGCCGCGCCGCCGGTGCGGACGACGCATCGTATCCAATAAAACCCGCGCGTCGAAAACTCCGTCTCCAGGCGCGGCAATCTGGGCACGAACGGCGTATCGGCTTTATTGGCGAGGGCGCCGGTAAACAGGCCGGGCGTGTAGTCGAGATCGGATACGTTGAGCGACATTCCATCCGGTAAATTGCCCGGGCTTTGGCTGACGGAAGAACCCCCGGCGTCCGCCGCCTCGATCCGCTCGAACGGGTTCTGAACATACGCGAGAGTGGAACTCGGCAGGCCTCCCGACATCGCGGAGGATATCAGCCAATCCTCGGCGAATTTCATTCCGCGCTTAACATTCCCGGCCGCCTCGCTCTCCCGTATCGCCGGAGCCGCCGTCAGAAGTTTCACGCTGTTCCTCTCCAGCAAAAATCCCATGACCGACATGGCCGCCAGAGCGAAAATGGCCGAGGACGGGACGTAAAATCCCCGGCGTCTCATTTGCGGCCCGCTATGTTCCACAATCGTTCGATTGCCTCTTTCCCGCCGGCGAATTCATTCTCGATCTCCACGTCGGCGAAAGCGAGCCCCGAGAGGAGTCCGGAGTCCTTCTTTCTGCCCCTCCATTTCCCGCACGCGAAATCGCCTTCGTCCGCAGGAGTGATATGGACGCTCACTTCGTCGGAAATGGAGAGATAATCGACCGCGTTCATTCTCATATTCCAATTTTTCAGCGCAATGTCCGACATCACGTCCGAAGCCTGCACAACGCATGTCGTCACAGTCATAACTATCATCGTACAGCATAAAACGTCCACAAGCGCCCATCCGGGATGTGCCGGAGTTTTTTTTCGCAGCATCGCGCCGCCCCCGCATTCGATTTTTTGAAAAATGGAACGAATGACAAATTTAAATCAGATTATCATAATTTTACCGGCAGATTTTCTGTTATACTCTAAGTAAGGCGGCGGATTTATCATATCTACAAAAACAACTCCGGGCCGAGGTAAGGGCAAAATATTCGAGCGATCAAATATTGATAATTGAGTTTTATACGTGAGATAATAGTTTCATCCGAATTGAGGGGGAAGTCGCCATGAGCAGCTTAATAACAGATATAGAGAGCGGGATAACGAAAATAGAGGAGTTGATAAAGTCGCTGCGCGAGGACAGTGACAAAGCGCGCGCCGAGGCGGAGGACGCGAAACGCGCGCTTGAGGAACGCGAACTCGAACTGCTCCAGATAGACGAGGAGCGCCAGGAGGAACGCCGCGCTTTTGACGACATGCTCTCCGAAGCCAGACAAGCGGGCGAAAACATGGAGGCGAGGCTGGCCGAACTGGCGGTGAGAATAAAAAATCTCATTCCGCTCGTCGCTGAATATGATGATACGGATTCGGACGCGGCCGTCCGGACCCCTCCAGGCGACAGACAGGACGTAACGTCCTTGTGACATGCGCCAGGTATCGCTGTTGATAGGAAGACAATCTTACAGCATGAAAACGTCCCTGAGCGACGAGGATATCAAGGACGCTCAGGACATTGTGAACGGCGTGCTCAAAGAGACGAGCGGCATGACCAGCGAACAGGAAATACGGCTCGCCGTCGCGTGCATGGTGCTGGCGAACAGGATGGTGAGCGCTGGCAGGCGTATCGAGTATATCCTCTCAAATGAGGAGGAGGGAGAAAAAGAAGATAGGACATGAGCGTTATCGACATAATAATGCTGTTCATAGGAATATTTTTCATAGCGCGCGGGGTATTCCGGGGCCTGTCGGGAGAAATTATATCGCTGTTCGGCACGGTCGGAGGTTTCGTCTGCGCGATAAAGTTCTACGGACCGCTCGAAAATATCCTGATGGAGCGTCTCGGCGCTTCCGTCCTTGTGGCGACGATAGCGTCGATGCTCGCCATATTTTTCGTGATTTTTTTCGGCTGTTCGCTGTTGGAGACCGGCGTCAAAAAGGTCATCTCAAAGACCAGCCTGACTTCCGCCGATAAATTCCTCGGCGCTTGCGCAGGCGTGGTGAAACTCTACATCATCACCCTGTTTGTGCTGGTCGGGGGGGCTATACTCGCTCCTGTGACCGGCGGAGCGTGGGATGCGGCGCTCGCCCGAAGCCGCGTCATGGCCATCACAATGTTCACTTGGCCACTGGTATCCCCTCCCCTCGAACGGGCGGGCCTGATGCCCGATATCGGCGCGATTCAGGACAGGGCGAGAGATTATCTGACGCGGCAAGCCGGCCGGGCTCTTCAGGACGGCGCGAGCGAAGACGTATCCGACCCAGTACCGGAGAGGGCGATTCCCACTTCGAGCGGCGACGGCGTTATGGACGCGGATATCGGGCAATAAATCCGATTTACAACCCTTAAGGAAACACTGATTAATGCGCTTAAACGACATTTTGCCGGTTTTACCCTTTAGGCCTCTAACTATAGATCAACCCTTCCTTAAATTTTCGGTTTTTCGATGATAATCGGCGAATCGGCTCTGACCCAACTTGAGATATCCAAAGTCCTGGCCGTTATAAAACACGACTGCCGCAGCGACCTCGGAGCGTCGTATCTGGATTCCATGACCCCGGCGAAGGACATGGACGAACTGCGCTCCCGCCAGGAACTGTTTGCCGCCGTGGAACAGTACAGGGACAGGCGCGGAGAACTCCCGTGGAATCACAGGCTTTCCGCAGTCAAATATCTCATCGAGGACGCGCGTTCGTCCGGTATGTTGCTGGGAACTGAACTATTGCTCATCCGCCGCCTCATACAGGGAGCGGAAAACCTGAAGGAGGCGCTCTCGGCCGCGCGTGGGGAGTGGCCCGTTTTCTCGCTGATATTGAAAAACCTGCACGACCTTTCCAGAGAGAGAGAATTGTTGTCCGTCATAGAGGACGACGGGAGATTGCGCGACACGGCGTCCGACCGTCTGCGGCGCATACGGGACGGCATGCGCCGCACAAGCGCCCAGATCAGGAGCAGAGGGCAGAGCATACTGTCCGATCCGTCCGCGGCGAACATGCTTCAGGAGCGTGTGCTGTCACTGCGGAACGGACGGCACGCCGTACTTGTCCGGGCTGACGCCGCGCATACTTTCCCCGGTTTGGTGATTGAGCGGTCCGGTTCCGGGAACAGCGTCTATATGGAACCGCATTCTCTCATAGAACTGAATAACGAACACGCGATTCTCTCCGGAGACGAAAACACGGAAGAACGCCTCATTCTCTGCAAACTGACCGGACGAATGATGGAGCGCGCGGGAGCGATCATCGACGCCGAACGCGCGCTCGGCCAGACGGATCTCTTTTACGCGCTGTCCGAGAAAGTCCGTCGGGACAAATGGCTGGTCCCTGTTCTTTCAAACGCCGTCTTGTTCGATTTCAGACGCGCGCGGCACCCTCTGCTGCGCGAATGCGCCGTCCCCATAGATATATTCTGCGGTGAAAATTTTCGGATTCTTGTGGTGACCGGACCAAATACGGGCGGCAAAACCGTGGCCCTCAAGACCGCCGGAGTCTGCGCCTGTCTCGGATGGTACGGTTTTCCGATCCCGGCGGGCGAGGAATCAGTTCTCGGCAATATCGGAGATATACGGTGCGACATCGGCGACGAGCAGAGCATCGAACAGAACCTTTCCACCTTCAGCGCGCACATTTCGCGGATTATGAAGATACTCGGAGTCTCCGCCGGGGATTCTCTGATACTGCTGGACGAACTGGGCGCCGGAACCGACCCCGACGAAGGCGCGGCGTTGGGCATAGCGGTGCTCGATGAACTGCGCCTGAAAAAATCCCTCGTGCTCGCTACCACCCACCACAATCCGATAAAGAGGTACGCGCTCACGTGCAAGGACGTCGAATCGGCATCCGTGGAGTTCGACATAAATACCCTGTCGCCCTCCTATCGCCTTTTGATAGGCATTCCGGGGCGAAGCAGCGCTCTTCTGATAGCCGAAAAGCTCGGAATGCCCAAGCCTGTCTTGAAGAGAGCTTACGAGGCGCTGCGGAATAAAGAGGTATCGATGGAAGAGATAATCGGCGAGCTTCAGGAGAAACGCACGGCCATGGAGCGGGAAGGCGAAACGCTGGAAAGAACGCGGGCCGAGATAGAACGCACGAGGGCCAAATACGAGACGGAACTGCGCGCGTTGATGAATAAACGGGACAAACTGCTCGAAGACGCGGACAAGAAAGCCATCGGTATAGTGGAAAACGCCGAAAACGCCGCCAAATCACTCATAAAAACGATTGAAACAGCATCGAGACCGGACGCGGACAGAAAGCTCGGCCGGACAAAAAAACATTTCGACAGAATCAGAAAACAGACTGAGCAGAGAGAGGACGAGCGCCTCGAACACCGTTCGGAGCGCGATCCCAAACCTCTCGAACCCGGGGATATAGTCGCCGTGGCCGGCACGTCGGTCATCGGAAACATAAGCGAAATACGGAAAGACAAAGCCGTGGTGATCTCCGGGGCCGCCAGAATGGAAACGCCGCTGAAACTGCTCCGCCTCGCTTCCGGCAACGACATGAAATCGGCGGCGAGATCCGCCCGTTCGGCGCGCAAAGGCGGCATAACGCTCGACGCCGGGGACGGAAACCGCGTCAAGATAACGGTTCCTCCTCCCCCGTCGGGAGTGCCCTCTTCCATAATGATACGCGGCATGACGATAGACGAAGCCATGCCCACAGTCACACTTTACCTCGATCGCGCGTACTGCGCGGGTTATGGGGAAGTGTCGGTCATACACGGCAGAGGAGAGGGAATTTTGAGGCGAGAGGTTCAGACGCTTTGCAAACGCTTGCCGTACGTCGACGGCTACAGACTTGGCGGGGAGGGAGAGGGCGGTTTCGGAGTCACATTCGTGCGGTTCAAAAGGAAAAACTGATACCGATTCCGCCCCTTGCGATATATTTTGTCAGCGCCTCACCGGCTTGATAAGATACCACTCGACTACAATGGAACTCGCTATGTAGATGGAGCTGTACGTTCCCACCACTATGCCCACCAGGAAAGCGAACGCGAGATTCGAGATAACCTCTCCGCCTAGGAAGAACATGGCGAGCACCGGCAGCAGCGTTGTCAGCGCGGTATTTATGGTACGCGACATGGTCTTGTTCACCGAGTTGTTCACGAGTTCCACGATACCGTCCCTGTGCAGCCTCCCCCAGTTTTCACGGACGCGATCCATGACGACTATGGTGTCGTTTAACGAGTAACCTATAACCGTCAGAATGGCGGCTATGAAGGACGTGGATATTTCGCGTCCTGTGAGGCTGTAAGCGCCGAGCATTATTATAGAGTCGTGCATGAGGGCGGCCACCGCGGCGACTCCGAAACGGAAGCGGAAACGGAAAGCCATGTACGCGAGTATGGCGGCTATCGAAAGAGTGATCGCCACAGCCGCCTGTTTGCGCAGTTCCTGTCCGACCACCGGGCCGATGTTGTCTATTTTCTGCACGGCGAGCCCGCCGAACCTGCCGCGCAGCGCCTCCAATATACTCTGCTGCGCGGCGTCGGCAGTGTCCTGATAGCGGACGAGAATAGCGCCGTCGTCGTAAGCCTGTATCGTGGCCTGGCTATGCCCGGCTTCGGAAAGGACGTTCCGTATCTCGCCGATGTCCCCCGGGGGATTCTCGAATGCCAGTTGCATGGCAACCCCGCCGGAAAAGTCGACGCTGTAATTCACTCCCTTTACCGCCAGTGAAACGAAGCTCACGACGATCATGGCAATAGAGAGCCCCATCGCTAACTTCCGGTATTTCATCAGGGGAAGATTCAATTTAGAAGCATCAAAAACAGCCATTTAAACCACCGCCTACAGTACCAAATTCTTTTTGAAGCGCAGCATTATCTGAAGCAGCGCCCTGGTGACGACAATATTGCCAAACATCGCGGAGAGGACTCCGAGACTAAGCGTGACGGCGAAACCGCGTACAGGCCCGGAGCCGAAGTAAAAGAGCACTCCGGCGGCGATGAGGGTTGTCACGTTGGAATCGAGTATGACGACGAGCGCCTTCCGGAAACCGGAATCTAAAGCGGCCATGACGGTCTTGCCGGAACGATATTCCTCTTTCATGCGTTCATATATGAGGATGTTGCCGTCTACCGCCATTCCTATGGTCAGGATTATTCCTCCGATGCCGGGCAGCGTCAAAGTCGTCCGCAGCAGAATGACCGCCGCCATGAGAGTCAGCATCGCCGTGCCGAGCGCCACATCGGCCGCGATGCCCAGCATGCCGTAATAGACGAGCATAAAGATGGCGACGAGAACCGAGCCTATGACGCCGGAGCGCACGCCGGAGCGTATCGAGTCCTCGCCCAGCATCGGCCCGACCGATCGGTTTTCGATGACTTCTACTTCCACGGGCAGAGCGCCGGCCCTCAGCATAATGGCGAGATTGGACGCCTCGGAATCTGTGAAATTGCCCGTTATCCTTCCTTCCCCGCTTATTTTTGTCTGCACGACCGGAGCGGATATCACCGTGTCGTCCAGCACTATGGCTATCTGCTTCTGTATGTTTGCCTCGGTCGCTTTTTCAAAGGCATCCGCGCCCGCCGGGGTAAATCTTATCGCGACGGCGGCGTTGCGCAGCTCGTCACGGGTCATGGACGCATCGGCGAGATCCTGACCGGCGACGTAAATTTCTCCCAGGAGATAGCGTCTGTTATCCTCGCCGCGCGCGAGAAAGAGGGACGGGTCATCATTCGCGCGCTGATCGAACGAGACTTGGCCGCGCTCGAAGGATTCCATCAGCGCGTTCCAGTTGGAGACCGCTCTGTTGTACGCATCCTCGGTGGAATAATTGCGGCGTTCGACCTTCGGCGGCGGCGTAGGTCCGGCCTCAACGACCTGTCTGAACTGCAAAACCGCCGTGCGCCCTATAAGTTCGAGCGCCGCCGAAGGATCGTCAACTCCCGGCAGATCTACCGCCACGCGGTTTACTCCTTCGCGCTGTATCTGAGGCTCGGCGACGCCGTACTGATCCACGCGATTCCGGATAACGGCCACCAGACGCTCTATGCGGTCATCATCGGGCGCGTTTTCGGAAAGGCCCTTCGCGAGGAGGACGATGTGCACTCCTCCTTTGAGATCGAGTCCCAGTTTTACACGATCCCGTATCGGGAAAACCGCGGCTGCCGCGGCGGCGAGTATGACGACGATGATTGCGAGCCTGATCTTGTCTTTTTTCAGCATAAATCACACGCTTCCTCGCCGCGTCTCAATTTTTGGAATCGGGCGCTTCGGTCTCTTCGGAGGCGGCATTCGGGGATTCGAGCAAAGCCGCGTTTTCCTCCATCGACACGCCGTCTTCCTGAGGTTTCGGCGGGACGCCGCCCTCCTTTGGAGTCTCGCTGCCCTTTTCATCCGTTCTGTCTTGCTTTTTTTTCTTGAGCTTGCGTGGTCTGGGCCTGTCGTCTCCGGCTTCGCGCTTGGAAGATATCGAACTTTTCATAATCCGCGCCCTCACTCCCTCGGCCAGCTCAATTATATAAGAGTCGTCCAGCACTTCGCAGACTTTCCCGAAAAAACCGCCCGCCGTCACGACGGTGTCTCCTCTGCTTATGGAAGACACCATATGATCGTGCTGCTGCTGTTTTTTCTTCTGAGGGCGATACATCAGAAAATAAAAAATCGCTATGAAGAGAACTATGGGGAGAGCCAACCCAGTTATGCTGTCCCTGGCGGTAGGAGCGGCCCCCCCGCCTTCTTCCGCCGCAAACGCCGCCGCAGACAACAGCAACTCCGCAATGACGCCAAGTATCCGATTCAAAAAAATCCCTCCTGTCATTTTATCCCAACGCTTCCGCCCGAACATTTTAACACGAATTTCACGAATGTGAGCAATGCATCCGAAGTCTTCACTTGCCCGGCGCGTAAGCGCCTTGTACGCTCATGGAAACGCCTCCGTCCGATTCGGCGGGGGCGGAGGCGTCGGGTTGTTGTATATTTCTCTTGTCACCTGTGCGCTATGACTTCTATCTCGACCAAGGCGCCCAGCGGCAGCCCGGCCGCCGCTACGCAGGAGCGGGGCGGCGGGGCGGATGCGAAATATCCGCCGTAGACTTCGTTAAAAGCCTTGAAATCACCGATATCGGACAAAAAAACCATCGTTTTCACGACATCGGACAGGGAGAGTCCCTGCGACCTCAGAAGCGCACTTATATTTTCGAGGGCTTGTTTCGCCTGCGACGCTATATCCGTGCCCACGAGCGCCCCGGTTCCAGGATCGACGCCGAGCTGACCCGAACAGTACAGTATCTCGCCCGCCCACGCCGCGTGGCTGTACGGTCCTATCGCAGCCGGAAGTTCCCCGCATGATACCGTTTTTTTCATGATGAGCCCCTCCCAGCCGCTATTTAGCGCACCGGATGCCCGAGATACCGGCGTATTCCGCCGAATCCCCGAGCGCTTCCCCGATGCGCAGAAGCTGGTTGTATTTCGCCACTCTGTCCGTTCGGGCGAGCGCGCCGGTTTTAATCTGACCCGCGGCTGTGGCGACAGCCAGATCGGCTATGAACGTATCGGATGTCTCTCCGGAGCGATGGGATATTATGGCGCTGTACCCCGAAACCTTCGCCATGGAAATGACTTTGAGAGTTTCAGACAAGGTGCCTATCTGGTTGAGTTTGACCAGTATCGAGTTGCCTACGCCGCTCTTGATGCCGCGCTCGAAACGAACGGGATTCGTCACGAAAAGGTCGTCTCCCACCAACTGGATTTTGCCGCCGAGTTTTTTGGTGAGCAGGCCCCAGCCGTCCCAGTCCTCTTCGGACATCCCGTCCTCGATGCTGACGATGGGAAATTTGGAGCAGATGTCGGCGTAATAATCGGACAGCTCATCGGCGGAGAGTTTGCGGTCCTCTCCCGCGAGGTCGTATTTGCCGTCCTTGTAGAACTCGCTCGCCGCGACGTCCATGGCGAGGCTTATCTGTTTTCCTGGCTCGTAGCCCGCCTCTGTTATGGCATCGGTCAGATACTTGAATGCCTCTGAATTCGTCTTGAAGTTCGGAGCGAAACCTCCCTCGTCCCCAACGGCGGTCGAGTGGCCCGATTTGGCGAGTATCTTTTTGAGGGCGTGATACGTCTCGGCGCCCATCCTGAGCGCTTCCGCAAACGACGGCGCGCCGTGCGGCGCCAGCATGCATTCCTGAAAATCGAGGTTGTTGTCGGCGTGAGCGCCTCCATTTACCACGTTCATCAGCGGGGTGGGCAGAAGATACGGTCCGAGCCCTCCCAGATACGCCCACAGCGGCAGATCGTGATCACGCGCGGCCGCGCGGGCGACGGCCATGGATACGCCCAGTATCGCGTTCGCGCCCAGTTTGCTTTTGTTGTCCGTGCCGTCGAGTTCTATCATCAGGCTGTCTATGCCTGCCTGATCGGACGGATCGAGGCCGATCAGCTCCGGTTCTATCACATTATTGACGTTTTCGACCGCCTTCAAAACTCCCTTTCCGCCGTAGCGCTCTCCGCCGTCGCGAAGCTCTATAGCCTCGAACGATCCGGTCGACGCGCCGCTTGGAACCGCCGCTCTCTCGACGATTCCACAATCCAGCCAAACTTCAACCTCTACAGTCGGATTGCCCCTCGAATCCAGTATCTCTCGCCCATGAACGCCAACTATTTCACCCATACGCAGAACACCTCTTCGCTTGATATTTTTGTTATCCTCTACCACGGTTTTTCGCCGTCTTCAAGACGCCTGTCAGCCGTTATCGTGAAAATCGGCGCGCCGCGTTTCAGAGCCCCTTCGTCCGCAGTCAGCACATCAATGGCCAGCAGCCTGCGCGGAAACGCTATTTCCAAACGGTCGCCCGCCATGACGCCCGCCGACGGTTTCACGGTCCTGCCGTTCAGCCTTACGGCTCCGACCGATACCATTTCACAGGCGACTGTCCGGCGCTTTACCAGCCGGGACAGTTTCAGAAACCTGTCTACGCGCATTATGCCGCCGTCAATCGAGAAAATCCTTCAGTCTTCGGCTGCGGCTGGGATGACGCAATTTTCGCAGCGCTTTCGCCTCTATCTGCCTTATCCTCTCCCTTGTGACGCCAAAACGTTTGCCGACGTCCTCCAGGGTATGCGCGTGCCCGTCTTCCAGGCCAAAACGCAAACGCAGCACTTCGCGCTCTCTTTCTCCTAGATCGGCAAGCATCTCCTCCAGTTGTTCGCGAAGTATCATGCTGGCCGCGACTTCCTCGGGGTTGGGCATCTCCTTGTCTTCGAGGAAATCCCCCAACTGATTGTCTTCTTCCTCGCCTATAGGGGTTTCGAGTGATACCGGCTCCTGAGCGATTCGCTGTATCTCCTCCACCCGGTCGGACGATATCTCCATCTCAGCCGCTATCTCTTCGGCTGTAGGTTCGCGCCCGAGGCGCTGGACGAGCTGACGCGATATGCGTATCAGCTTGTTTATGGTCTCGACCATATGAACCGGTATGCGTATCGTGCGGGCCTGATCCGCTATGGCTCGGGTAATGGCCTGCCTTATCCACCAGGTGGCGTAGGTGCTGAATTTGAATCCCTTCTGGTAGTCAAACTTTTCGACCGCTCTGATGAGACCCAGGTTGCCCTCCTGTATGAGGTCGAGAAACAGCATTCCACGCCCGATGTACTTCTTCGCTATGCTCACCACAAGCCGCAGGTTGGCGTCGACCAGATGAGCTTTCGCGACAGGGTTGCCTGCCTCGACGCCCTTTGCCAGCTCCACTTCCTCGTCGGCGGTGAGCAGAGATATCTTGCCTATCTCGCGCAGATACATTCTGACGGGGTCCGACAGAGGCAATTCCTCCAGAACGGCCTCGTCCTTGCCAGACAGGATCGGCAGCGTGTCCTCGTCGAGTTCGTCCTTGTCCTTGGGCTCGTCCACGACGTCAATTCCGAGTTCCATTATATTGAGATAGATGTTGTCAAGAATCTCCGGAGACAGTATCTCCTTCGGCAGCTTCTTCTCTATCTCCTCGTAGGTGACGAAGCCCTTTTCTCTGCCCATGTGCAGCAGATCTTTTATGCTGTCGATGTAGTCCATCATTTCTTCGGCAGGTATATCGGAGACCACCGGCTCCACGACGGAAGGATGCAGCGACTCCATCGAAACTTCGATATCCCTCGGCGGTTCGTCCAGATCAACGCCTATATGGCCGTTGTCTATACCCGGCAGCATGTCGTCGTTCTCGTCCATTCTATCTCTCCTTTCCATTCGTTTCGATCATCGCGGGCGGCCCTTCAGCTTTCTCACCAACTCGTGATATTCGGCGGACTCGTCTTTTCCGGCCTCGCCTCTTATTACGAGCGGCTTCAGAGCGTCGAATCTGCGGCGCATCGCACCCGCGCGGATATCATCTATTATCTTGTCCGCGTGTTCCGGTTTAAGGCCGGTTTCCTCGATCACGGCATCCCCGCGCGCCAGGCGTTCGAAACATATTCGTTCGCCGAGCGCGCGCCACCTCGGTTCGAGTTCGC
>JAISYN010000079.1 GCA_031269915.1 Synergistaceae bacterium | reverse complement strand
ATGCGCGCCGCGGCTCTCGTTATCTTTCTGGTGACGAAAGTCTCACCTCTCAGCTCCGATTCGTGGTTGAACAATATTCCGTTTGACGCGAACAGCCCGTACGCCTCCCGGTAATTGACAGTTATCCAATAAGCGTAAAGCTTGGCGGCGGCGTATGGGCTGCGCGGGCAAAACGGGGTATTTTCGTTCTGGGGAATATCGGCCGCCCCTCCGTACAGTTCGCTGGTCGAGGCCTGATAAAACCGCGTTTTTTTCTCCAGCCCGAGTATCCGTATAGCTTCAAGAATCCGCAGCGTGCCGATGCCGTCCGCGTTGGCCGTGTACTCCGGAGTCTCGAAGGAGACCTTTACATGGCTCTGGGCGGCCAGATTGTAAATTTCGTCAGGACAGGTCTCCTGAATTATTCGGATGATGTTGCAACTGTCGGTCAGATCGCCGTAGTGGAGAAAAAAACGGGGATGTTCGCAGTGCAGATCTTCGTAGAGACTATCTATCCGCGCGGTGTTGAAGATGGAACTGCGGCGTTTGACGCCGTGAACGACATAGCCCTTCCGAAGCAGCATATTTGACAGATAGGCCCCATCCTGACCGGTGACTCCCGTCAGAAGCGCCACTTTATCCATAATATCACCCTTTTCGCAGGCCCGCGAAACGCCTGTAATCATCCATAAACATCCGTATTCCCTTTTCGGGGGATATCTCCGGGACGAAACCTATCGCCCTCGCGCGCGCCGTATCCATCAGCTTTCGCGGCATGCCGTCCGGCTTTGAGGCGTCCCAGATTATTTCCCCGCCGAAGCCCGCCTCGCCAGCTATTATATCCGCCAGCTCCTTTATTGTCATATCGCTGCCGTAGCCCATATTCACAGGTTCGCTGCCGTATGGATTGTTTTCCGCCAGCAGCATTATCCCGCGCGCGAGGTCGTCCACATGGAGAAATTCACGCCGCGGCGTCCCAGTGCCCCAGCAGACGACGCGCTCACGGCCCGAACCCGCCGCGTCCGCGAAGCGCTTTACCAGGGCCGCCATTACGTGGGCGCCGTCCGGATCGAAATTGTCCCCGGGGCCGTACAGGTTGCACGGTATGACAGAGACGCATTCCCACGCTCCTTCGCCCGCGAGATACGAGCACAGCTTCATGCCCGCGATTTTAGCTATGGCATACCCCTCGTTCGTCGGTTCAAACGGGCCGGTCAAAAAATATTCTTCTTTTATCGGCTGAGGGCAATCGCGTGGATACACGCAAGAACTGCCGAGGAAGACGAATTTTTTTACCCCTCGTCGGCTCGCCGCGCTCATTACGTTGTTCTGTATCTGAGTGTTCCTGTAGAGAAAAGCCGCTGGGCTGGTCATATTAGCCATTATCCCGCCCACCATGGCCGCGGCGAGAAATACGACCTCCGGCCGTTCGGCGGCGAAAAAATCGTCTACGTCGCTCTGTCTCAAAAGATCGAGTTCCGAGCGTGTGCGGGTCACGATATTTTCATAGCCGTCGGACGCAAGCCGCCTCATTATCGCGGAGCCCACCATCCCCCTGTGACCGGCGACGTAGATTTTCGAGCGTTTGTCCATTTTTTTCGCTATCTCCGCAATCCAAACAGTAGAACAAGCGCGTTCATATTTTCAGCAACCGGTAGTTTCCCTCGGCTCACCGACTTATCACCCCTTACCGAAATCGAACTTCGCCAGAAGCTCATCAACCGACATTCCTGTGCGTATGCCAAACCTGGTGAGCGCGAAGTCATAACGTACTGGATCCGACGGACAGAGCGCCCTGAAACCTTCGGTTGCCTCCGAAGCGGCAATTCCATCCGCGCCTCGGCGGCGCACGAAACCAAGACCCGACGCTATTTTGAACATATGCGTATCAAGCGGGACAATGATATCACAGGGCGCGACACGCTTCCAGCCCCCGGGATCGACGTCGTCGCGTCTTGCCATCCAGCGTATGTAAAGCGCCAGACGCTTGCACGCGCTTCCCCTGGACGCGAAAGGCAGAAGCTGCGACTGTTCCAGTCCGCCAAGGCTCAGCAATGTCCTCGCGAAGAGATCCATCGCGTCGAGAATGGGCAATTTTTTTTCGGGCGAACAAGGGGCGCAAAACAGGTTTTCGAGGCATCCGTATTCGCGCAGCGCCTCTCCGATCCCGGAGAGAAATTTCGCCATTTCGGCGCCGTCGTTGAAGCGGTGTTTGAATCCCGAAAGACGTGAAAACAGGACATCCTCGCCGGTACCGGCCAGCGTGTCTGCCGGATTTTTCCCCAGGACGCCCAGCACCCTCCGCACGCTCGCCAAAATGGAAGCCACCCTTCCGTAGGCGAGAGAGGAAGCTATCAGCCCCACGACCTCCCTGTCGGCAGGGGAGTCGTAATGGTACAGAAATTCGAGGGGATCCGGGGATACGTACTCCCTCCTGTTGAATTCCGCGTAAAGGGATTCCAGCAGTTCGTATTTTTCGCCGGTATACGGCGCCGTCGTGTCGTTCACCGCGTCATTGATTCGACGACGCGATTTCAGCGAAGACCTCCCTCGCGTTCGCTATGGTCGCGTCTATTATGTCGCCGGTATGAGCGAGCGATACGAAAATAATCTCGAACGCGCTCGGGGCGAAATAGTCGCCGCGCGCGAGCATGCCGTGGAAAAACCTCGGGTAGATATCCACCCTCGTCGCCTGTACCGCCTCCAGATTGAGCGGCAAACGGGACGAGAAGAACAATCCAAGCGCGGAGCCGAAACGCGAAACGGAAACGTCGAGCCCAACGGACATCGCGGCCTGTTTCAAACCAGCTCCCAGCCTCGCGGATGAATATTCGAGCTTTTGGTACGCCGTCTGGCTCAGCTTGCCTAGCGTAGCTATGCCGGCAGCCATCGCGATCGGATTGCCCGCGAGAGTTCCGGCCTGATAAACCGGACCAACCGGCGACAGCATATTCATAATATCCGCCCGCCCGCCGACCGCGCCAACCGGCAGGCCGCCTCCTATTATCTTGCCGAGGCAGGTCAAATCAGGTTTGATATTTACGATATTCTGAACTCCAAATTCCGGGACGCGAAAACCGGTTATTATCTCGTCGAAAATCAAAACCGCCCCGAAGTCCTTCGTCAGTCTGCGAAGCGACTCCAAAAAACCGGGCAGAGGAGGAACCAGCCCCATATTGCCCGCCCACGGCTCCGCTATCACAGCCGCTATACTGGGGCCGTACGCGTTAAAGACGCTTTCGACGGACTCGGCGGAATTGAACGGCACAACTATGGTGTCGGAGGCGGCCGCCGCGGTCACTCCGGGGGAACCCGGCGTCCCGAACGTCAGCGCTCCGCTTCCGGCCGCCGCCAGAAGGGAATCGTTGTGCCCGTGATAGTTGCCGGCGAATTTTATTATCTTGTCTCTGCCCGTGAACCCCCGGGCCAGACGAATGGCGGTCATGGTGGCTTCTGTGCCTGAATTTACGAAGCGCAGGCGATCGATGGAAGGGAATTTTCCCCTGATGATTTCGGCGAGTTCGACCTCCCCGAAACAGGGCGCTCCGAACGAACTGGACCGCGACGCCGCTTCCGCTATGGCGCGAACGACATCAGGGTCGGCATGGCCCAAAATCATCGGGCCCCAGCTTCCCACGTAGTCGCGATACACCCTCTCTTCGGTATCGCGAAGATAGGCTCCGTTTCCAATATCTATGAAAACGGGAGTCCCTCCGACGAATTTCCACGCCCGGACGGGGCTGTCGACTCCGCCGACAAGAGAACGGCACGCTCGCTCGTACAATTCTTCGGTATTCATGAAATTTTCCACGAAGATCACTCCAAACTATAGAATTGTCATCCCGTATATTTCAGTATCGTCTATCGCTCACTCTTATTTCAAGAAGCGCTGAAACCAGCCCGGCCATATCCGGCGTCTCCATTGTCATGGGAGCGCGCCCAAAAATCTTTCTGATCGCCGCCCCGCATTCATTTCCCCAGGCGACAAGAGCGGCGGATTTCGGGGGATGGCCTGCGGCGTCAAAATACGCCCCAGCCATCGCGGAACTGCCGAATACTATCGCGTCCACTCCGCGGGCCTCCCACTGTTCGCGCATTATTTCCATCCCCGGAACTTCACGCGGCGCCATCCTGTAAATGGGAACGACCTTCACGAAAGCTCCCATGCGCCTTGCCGCGGCAGCGGCAACCTCGGATCCGCGTTCGTTGCGGGCAAAAACCACGGAGTCCCCCGGAGACACCGTTCTTTCAAGCATATCGGCAAGACCGCGGCTATGGCCTCCGGCCTCGAAATCGGCCGCTATGCCGATCTTAAGCAACGCCGAGGAGGTCTCTTTCCCTATGGAAAAAACCTTTCCGCGTATGAGCCTCATGTCCTTCACTATCTGCCTCAGCCGCGCCGCGCCGCGCGGGCTGGTGATTACAAGCCAATCCGCGGACTCGACGGCCTCGATTTCCCCATCGTCCGGACAAATCGGTTCCAAAGAGAGCAGCGGCAGCCCGTAAGAATCGGCGGACATCTTTTCCAATTCCCGGCCCATATCCCAGCATTCGGGATATGGGCGGCACAACACCACCTGCATACCGTCCAGCGCTCCTCTTTCCGGAGAAAGTTTCATTCCCGCGTCGCCTCCTATATATATGACCGACGGGCCGGGCAACCCCTCACGCTTTGCGATAGAGGCCATCTCTTCCAGCGTTCCGTCAATACGCGAACTCTTGTTCCATCCGCCCCACTTTACCAGGGAGACCGGCGTCAGGGGCGATTTGCCGGAAGATACCAATTCATCCGCGACGGAGGCGAAATTTGACGTTCCCATGTAAAGCGCGACAGTTCCGGATGACGACGCTATTTCGCGCCAGTAATCGCCGTACTCCGCGCCGACTTTTCTGTGGCCGGTCGCGAGGACCATGGACGACGATTTTTCCCTTTGCGTTACGGGGAGGCCAGATCCGAGCGCTCCTCCGATGGCGGACGTGATTCCGGGAACAGCTCTCCAAGGCACCCCATGATCCTCCAGAAATTTCGCCTCTTCGCCGCCTCGCCCAAATACGAACGGATCTCCGCCCTTCAGCCTGACGACGACGCCTCCCTCGCGTCCAAGCCGGACGAGCAGTTCGTTGATCTCGCTCTGAGGCAGCGTATGCCTGTTTTCTCTCTTTCCGGCCAGATGAAAACGACACTCCGCAGGAGCAACCTGAAGCAGGTCCGGATGTATCAGCCTGTCATATACGACGTGATCCGCGCGCGACAGGCATTCTAAGGCGGCGAGCGTCAAAAGCCCCGGAGAACCGCAACCGGCTCCGACCAGCCAGACGCTCACCGCCGGCTCGCCTCCATTACGCTCCGCACCGCCGGGCTCTCGCGCATTATCCCCCAAAGTTCTTCCGCGAGAGACGCGGCATCTCCACAGGAAGCGATGGCGCCGGAGACGGACGCTCGTTCCGGGACGTGCTTGCCGGGTTCGAGAGGATATACCTCGGCTGACATATTCATACGGCCGCCGCGATATTCGGCGTTTACCCCAATGGGGCAGACGCAGCCGAAACCAGTTCGCGACAGAAATTCGCGTTCGGCGAGTACTTCATACCAAGTCGGCGCGTGATTCAGCGTCCTCAAAATTTCTTCCATTTCCGAACCGGCCCTGACTTCGGCCGCCACCGCTCCCTGTCCCGCCGAAGTCACGAACGGCAGCGGCGCCGCCCGGCTCCTGTCTATTCCAAGTCTTTCCAGGCCAGCCTCCGCGAGAACCAGCGCGTCCACTTCCCCTTCAGCAAGACGCCGTAACCGCGTTCCCACATTGCCGCGGCATTTCACGCATTCGGCGTCCGGCCTGACGCTCTTTATCTGCGCCCGCCTCCGCACGCTCGACGTACCGACGCGGGCGTGTCCGGGAAGCGAATCGAGCCCGCCCCCGCCTCGCGTAATCAGCACATCGCGAACCGGACCCCTTTCCAGCACCGCAGCGAGGACGCAGCCCTCACGAATAGCGGAGGGCATGTCTTTCAGGCTGTGAACGGCCAAGTCTCCGCGCCCGTTCAACAGTTCATCCTCCAACGCCTTGACGAACACGCCGAAGCCGAACGACGGCAGATCGCTGTTCCGGTCGCGATCGCCGTGGCTGCTCACGCTTCTGGCAATCGACGCGACGCCGATCCCAGCGAGAGCGTCCTTCCACATGCCAGCCTGAACGAGAGCAAGCGGGCTGTTTCTCGTCAAAATCGTGACGCTTCCGCCCATCTCTTTCATCATCTTCCTTTTAAGCGACGCCGCGCGAACGTAGTCGTTCCCTCCGCTCGACACGCCGACAAAACACCCTTCGGTCTCGAACTGCGCGCACAGGGCAAAGTCGCCCTGCCTGCCGTCGGCGCACACATCGACTACAGCGCGAGCCTCTCGGGCCATCGCGGAGAGTTCGGCCGCCGCTTCGCCGCGCACGGCAAGTATGACGAATCTGTGCGAGGCGAAATCCTCCGGGCTGGCATTCCTGCGTTCCCACGATATTTTTCCGTCTCCGGCCATTTCCTCCAGTTCAGTCAAAGCGGAGGGCGATACCATCTTCACGCGGGCGCCGCAGCCCAGAAGAGTCTTTATCTTGCGCCTCGCCACATCGCCGCCGCCTACCACAAGCATCTCATGCCCGGCGAGATTTATCGACACGACCAGCCGGTATGGACCGCTCACACGCGCGCTCATTTCTCCGCGTCCTCGCCGGACAAAATCCTCCACGCGCGGAAACCGTGAGGAGCGCTGGCCGAAACGAGCGGATGAAGAAATACCTTCATAACGGATAATGCGAACTTCTCCAGTTCGTCCTTGTCCGTTCCTGTTTTTTTAGCGTATTGCGAGGCTTTTTCCTTTATCAGGGCGTGGGCGCGCGCAAGGGCAAGCTGCTTCCACGTATCGTCGGTCAGAACGGATATCTCGGCGAGGAGAGCGCTGGATGACCTGTCGGCCTCGTCCTCCAATACCGCCAGAGATTTTCCGTATTCCTCCATTTTTTCGCGAGATATCTCGTTCATTTCGTCCAGGGTAATACGGACCCCGGCGTTTCTCCTTTCGCTCTGATGCGGGGAGCCGAGATCGAACACCCACGTATCCGGCATGGCGTCCGCGCCGGACGCGGAAAGTATCGGAGCGTCCGCGGAAGTGCACAGGAAAACCGCGCCGCATGAAGCCGCGCGCTCCTTCCAAATATCCCAGGGCACGAATTCAGCGTCCGAAATTTTCTTATCCGGCTCTCTGAGGCTCCGGTTGGTCACAAACACACGCATCCCCATCCGAAGCAAAATATACGCCGTCTCATGCCCCACAGTTCCGAGTCCGACGACGATGACGGGTTTGCCTTTCGCGCCGCCGACATTTTTGACGTAATGAGAGACCGCGAGGTAAGAGACCGAAGGTTCTCTGCCCGGATGATAGCGGGTGCGGACGGAAGCCGCGATGCCTATCGCCCTCTGAAAAAGCCTGTGAAGCACTCTGCCGCAGTTATCGGCCGAATCGTACGCCGATTTCACCTGTGAAACTATGTGCGACTCCCCTTTCGCCATGCTCTCCAGGCCCAGCAGTACGCGCAGCAGATGCCGGACCGCCTCGTAATCGAAAAACGTCCTCGATCCGGACGAGGAAAGCTCGGCCGCGGCTTCCCTCCCGACATCCACCCCTGAAAACATCAAATACAACTCCGCCCTGTTACAGGTTTCAATCCTCAGGTATTCGCTTACCGACCCTCTGGCTTTCATGACATCGGCGCACAAAAGAACCCGGGCGGTGAAATCCGCCCTTTCTTCCACCGTCGATGAATTGTGATCCATCGTAACGACGCACAGCCTGCCCAGGTCAACTCACCCCCGACGCGCACCACGCGATTAATATGGAAACGACTTCAAGCGTCAAAGTGGTAATCATATGCCACTTCAAAAGACCGGGTATCATATCTTTAGGGAATATTCCAACCCAGTATCCTACATTCTGCCTCATGGTCCTGGTTATGGAACCTGCCATATTTCCCACGAGCAGGGCGAGCACCGCCTGCCCAACTCCCAGTTTGCCCGCGGACATGGCCCCCGCCGACGACGAGAGCCCCGCCGTGATATGGGCTATCGAGCTTACGGCCACCGTCCACCCTTCCAATGGGAGGAACGCGTAAAATCCCATTTTCGCGACGTATTCGGAAAAGGCCCGATCAACGAAAGGCACCAGCGCGTACGTCAGCGCGAAGAAGCCCCAAGCCCACGGAAGCGAGCGCCTGAGAAGTTTCAGTGTCCGCATCGCCCTTTCTTTGGCGGACAGTTCCGTTTTTTTTATACTTCCGCCAGTCTGAACGCGCCCAGCGCCTCGTTTTATCAGCATCAGAACGACCCATACAAAACGGCACGCGCTCCTCACAAGTATCGCCGCCGCAAAGATAACCCCGGCAACTCCGGCGATTCCGGCGGCAATCGCGGCTGTTCCCACCCACCTGCGCAGGTATCCGGGAAACGCCAGGGCAAGCGTTCCGCAGGTAGCCTCCTTCCGGCTTATCTCGCCGTCCAGATACGCGCCCGATATCACCCCCGCTCCGGATCTCGGCGAGCCTACGGCCATCAGCATGGCCGCCGCTATCTTGCCGTGTATCCCCCAGCGGGCTAGGCTCGGAATAACCGGAGCAAACAGTCTGTCGACCACTCCCAGGCCCAGAATCAACTCTCCGACCACCAGCCCGGCAGCCACATTGGCGGTCAGCATCATTTCCGCCCGCAGAAATTCCCACCAAAAATCAGCCGACGCAATTGGCGCTATATTCATGGGAAAATCAGGCTCTATTCCTCCACAGGAGCAGGACGGACAGATAATCGTCGGTAGGGGAACTCGCTTCGTCGCTGAAGACGACGCGCTGTTCCGCGAGTCCCGCTCTATGTACGCGTATCGACCGGCTCCAAGGGCCGGTCTCCTTAACCAGACGAGGCAGCTTGTCCCTGAGCGCCGAAGGCTTGTACAATGCCACACAGTCAGACGCCGACATCGCCGCCGAGAGTTTTGAAAATTCCGCGGAACCAGGAAGAATAGCGATTCGTTCCTCGCCGAGAGCCATAAATTCCCCCGCGACGCAGCTCGCGAGCGAGTGCGCGGATATGCCCGGTATCAGCCTCAACTCCAGATCAGGGCAAACATTTTTCCACGCGGAATAAAGATACGCCGCGGTAGCGTAAAGCGCGGAATCGCCGATTACCGGCAGTGCGACGCTCTTCGCGCTTCGCAGCAGATCGCCGTATTCACTCAGTTGGCTCAAAATGCCGGCGTCCCGCTCTTTTCGGTCGCAGGTCATGGGAAATAAAAAAGGATAAGTCCGACGTTCCGCGTTCAGCTTGGAATATATATCGCCGGCGACGCTTCCCCGGTCTTTCGAGGATATCGGAATGAAAACCACATCGGCTTCGCCCAGCACCCTTAAAGCTTCCGCCGTCACGAGGCCCGGATCTCCGGGACCGACCCCAACACCATACAAAATCAACTTATATCACCCCATCGCGGCCGCAAGTTTTTCGTTCTTCACACCAGCCCAAAAGCTCATCGATATCCTTCACCCTGGTCACGCCATCAGGTTCCTCGGGACGGATAACGAGCACCAGAGGTATGCGCAGCCTGCGGGCCGCTTCCGCTTTATCGTCCACTCCGCCCTGCGGGCCCGATTCCCTGCTCACAATGCAGCGCGCATTTTTATCCCTGCACAGCGCCTCGTTGAAGTCAGCGTTTCCTGCGCCCCACATCGCCAATATCTCTCTCGGCGACAGACGTACCCGTTCGGCCTGCCGCATACTCTCAACAGTCGGAAGCATGCGGACGAGGACCCCTCTCCCGGTCTCCCTGAGCCGCGGTACCACGAAACCCAGATCGTTGGTTCCAATGGCGAGGAAGACAAGGTCGTCCCCGGACGTGACTTCTATCGCTTTCAAAACAGCTCGCTCCATATTCGGAACCGTTATGGCCTCCTCCGGAATCTCAGCTTTTCTGACGAATCTGCACAGGGGAACGCCCGTTTCGGAGCAAGCCGAGGCTATTTCGCGCGATGCGCCGCTCGCAAAGGGATGAGTGGCGTCCACGACGCCCAAAAGTCCGGCCGCGCAAGCGGAATCGCCCAGCAATCGAACCCACGCCGGGGAATCGCGCTCTCCCAGCAGTACTTCCGCTCCCCTGGGAACGACGGACGCCCCCGCCTCCCTCGTCACGGAGACTCTTACGGAATATCCATTTTTCATCAGATACGAAGCGGCCTCCCTGCCCTCGGTGGTCCCACCGAGCACGAGAAACTGCCCGAGACCGCCGCGGGGAATTTCCACATCGGTTATTTCCGATTCGTATCCCCTTGCTTCTATCCATAATTTTCTCGGGCCGAGATATTTTTCGCGCGCTCTCGGCGAAAGGATGAAAATGACAGTCCTCATATCCACGGAATCATCGGAAAGTTCCTCGATCTGTATCTCCCGCATCGATTCGCCGGGTCTCCCCGCGTCACGCACGAGCAAGGCGCGGCGGCCCGCGAAAATCCCGCGCAGTTCGCCGAGTTTCTCGGACAGACCGCGAGAGACCGGGTTGTAGACCGCCACGGCCATACCGCTCTCGCGCGCTCCTTCGAGCGACCGCCTGACGTCGCGCCAGGGCTGAAGATAATCCGACAGGGAGACAAGCGCCAATCCGTTTGAATACGGCGCCCCGGCGATCGCTCCGGCGGCTTGAGCCGCCGTGATTCCCGGGATCACCCTCACGCTCTCCGGACTCAAAATGTCGGGCAGCATCGACAGACAAAGCGACGCCATGCCGAAAAGGGACGCGTCTCCGCCGGAAACGACCGCCACTCTGTAACCCGACGTGACGTAGGACATGGCTCTGGAGACCCGTGTTTCCTCTTCTCCCATGCCATACCGTTCGACTATTTTGCCGCGTTTCCATGGCTCGGGCAGGAGGTCGACGTACAAACCGTAACCCACAATCACTTCGCTCGCGTCTATCGCGGCCTTCGCTTCCATCGTGACAAAACGGGCATCTCCCGGTCCGATGCCCACAATCGCCAGTTTTCCGGCTTCCATTGGCTTGGAAATTGAAATCGCTATGGTCACTCCCGACTCCGCCACACGGGAACCGAGGAGAATCCCCGCGCTTGCCGCGGCCGGTTCGGCCGCGCCGGGAAGCCCGATATGCCTGCTTGCGGCGGACGGTGTGAAATCGCCGCCCATCGACAGTATCTCCTCGTCCGGAACTATCACTATCGGAAGCGAATATTTTGCAGCGAACAGGACGAGCCCCTCTTCGTCCCGCTTGGCTTCCACTGTGCGCAGTTCCGAGATGGCCTCGGAGAGGAACGGGCCGTACCGATTCCTCGAAAGAGCGCTCTTCAGAATCCTTTCAACGACATCGGCCCGTATGCCGGCCCTGCAGCCAACGCCGACCGTGATCACTTTCGGAACTATCTGAGCTTTGGCTCCGACGAGCTTTTGAACAGACCTCGGCGATATTATTATATCGGCGTCGGCCTGTTTGTCCACGAGACCGTATCCGAAGGGCAGCGGAAGGTTTATGCCGTATTCGAGCATTATCGGATCAACCCAGACGGATATCCCGCCGTCATTTTTAAATTTAGCTATCGCGGACGTGAGCCTGGAACGGAGAAGAACGCCGTACCCTCGGCGCGAGGCCCAGAGATCGGGGGCGATTAAACCCGCTCTGTCGCTGGACGTCGTCGGGATATACATCGTCCCGCGAGAAGAGAGGATCTCAGCGCATTCGCGGGCGAGATCGGTCGCGAGGCCAATGTGTCCCGCGATGACCGGCAGAGATACGCCGCCGTCCTCGCTTACTACCACCAATGCCGGATCGGACGCCTTGTCCTCGATGAGATCAGCCGTCGAACGAACGGCTATCGCAAGCGCGCCTATGAACACGAAAGCGCCGGCGCATACCCATCTGGACGAAAAAGCGTCCGCCGTTCCGCCCTCCGATATGAGAACGTCTTCAGCGCCAAGACCTTCGCACAGTTCCGACGCGATTTTCGATCCAATGTCAAAGTGAAGGACGTATATGTTTTTCTCGGAACGGTTCCGCATTTACGCCCGCCCTCCCTCGAATCCGTGAGAGTAGAGCATGCTGCGCGACGACGGGTCGCGTTTCAGGCATTCCCCGATGATGATCAGAGCGTGGCCCGTTATACCCGCTTCCGTCATCGATCGGGACAAGTCTCCGAGCGTGGTGACATGCGAGCGCTCGTCGTCCCATGTCGCACGGTATATCCACGCTGCCGGGGTTTCTCCCGGCAGTCCGGCGGACACGCACTTTTCCGCTGCCGCTCCCGCCATTTCCGAGGAAAGAAACAGAACAATGGAGGTTCCATGCGAAGCGAGCGCTTCCAAATTTTCCGAATCCGGTACGGGCGTGCGTCCGGCCATCCTGGTGCATATCAGGGTCTGAGTTCCTCCGGGGATGGTATACTCTATGCCGAGCCGGGCCGCCGCCCCTTGAAAGCTCGAAACGCCCGGCACTATCTCACACTCCGCTCCGAGCCTCGAGAGAAGGCCTATTTGTTCGGATATAGCTCCATACAGACACGGATCCCCCGTGTGCAGACGGACGACCGACAGGCCGCCGCGAACGGCTTCATTCATCATCTCCGCCTGTTTTTCCAGCGACAGATAAAGCGAATTTACTTTCTTGCAGCCCTCGCGGCATATTTCAAGAATTTTCTCGTTCACGAGGCTTCCAGCGTAAATCACCAGATCGGCCTCTCTCAACAGACGCGCGCCCTTCAGCGTCAGGAGTTCGGGATCGCCCGGACCCGCGCCGACTATAAAGACTTTGCCTCGGGCGCCCATGTCATTTATCTCCCCAGATGATGTCGACGGGATTGTTCCCCTGAAGCAGCCAATCGGCGCTTATTTTGCGGCCGAATGACGAATGAACCCTCCAGAAACCCGTATCAGCCCCCATGCCGTCCATACAGGAGAGCGCCCTCGACGTGGCGCCTGGCGTTATAGACGTCAACACCAATCTTCCCCCGGTTTCCAGCCGATCGAAACATTCATTCATCACGGCTTCCAGAGCCTCTCCATGCCCGCCTATGAACGCGGCCTGAAAAGGTTCATGGGGTATTCCGCGGGGCGCGGAATCTTCTATTATACTCACCCTTTGGGTCAGTCCGGCTCGTTCGAGATTAAGCCTCGCCAGAGCCGCAGCGGCGGGAAAAACCTCAACGCTCACGACATATCCGGACGAGCCCACGGCCCTTGCCAGCTCTACAGTCATGGCTCCGCTGCCGCTGCCTATTTCAAGGACATTCGCGCCCGCCAGCGGACGCAGCAGCGACAGAACCGCCGATCGTGTAAATTCCTTCGTCATGGGCACGCGATCGCGTCTCTCAAACCATTCGTCGGGAAGCACTCCCCTCCGGCTCAACGGCTCCGCCATCCGCTTATCGCTTTTTTCGAGCCACAGCACGGCGAGCCGCCCGGTGTGAGAGCCGGCGTCCAGTTCGGAAAGACTTCGGGACGCGATAATTTTTTCGCCGGGAAGCCCGATGTCCCATCCAATGACTGCCCATGCTGAAGCCAGTTCCGGCTCCGACGCAAGCCAGGCGATATGACCCGCAACGCCTTCGGGCGCGCCGAACAGCAACATGAGCGCGGATGAATTTCGAATTTTTTTTACGAGTTCGGACATACCCGGGCGTTTCCTGCCGTGCAACGTCAGCGTGGCGGTCCCGGCCCAAGATTTCCCCAGACGCGACGCCATGAGCTGAAGCGAGGATATTCCGGGGATAACCGACACGTTTTCCTTCCCAAAATGCGCCGCGACCTTTTTAGCCAGGCTGTAAAAACCCGGGTCTCCGCTCACAAGAAGCGTCACGTCTCCAGCGTTCAGTTCGTTTTTGACAATTTGAACCACCGCGTCGGCCATGCCGCTTGCCGGAAGTTCCACGCGGCGCGCGCTTTCGGGAGGATGAACGGCATCCAGTATACGCCCCCCGCCTATCACCGTGCGAGAGTTCGCTATGGCCAACTCCGCTTCCGGAGTCAGATACTCGGGTGTTCCCGGCCCCGCGCCCACGATAGTGATCATCGGATCGCCGCGGAGCTTTCCGCGATTTCCCCTATCAGTCCGTCAAGATTGCCGGTACGCGCCAGCTCTCTGTCGGGAAGCGAAAACGTCAGGCACGCGCAGTCGGATATGCCGGCGGCCCCTGTGAGCGCGATCCGCTCGATCCGGGACACAAGTTCGCTCAACGCGGCGGCTCCCCACTCGGTACAAGATATTCTGGTCGCCACTTCATCCGCCATCGAACTGTCCAATATATCCCTCACGTCCTCGCTGTTCGCGCCGTGGAGCGCGGCATAAGCCGCGATAGCCTCGAGCCTTCCGTCGCTGCTCAAACTGTGAGTGTCGAGGGATCCGGCCGACAGCTTGGCGAACTTTCCTATCTGGCCTATCAAAATCAGCTTTTCAAAACCAAGATTACCCACTATCGAAAGCGATTCGCCGACGAAGTTGCTGATGTTCACTATCATACTGTCGGGAATGCCGAGAAGCACAGCCATTCTTCTCCCGTAATTACCCGGAACCAGGCAGATAATTTCCGCGCCGGCCGCCTTCAAGACCGACAGCTCGCTCTTTATGGTACCTATTATCGCGTCCGAACTCATCGGCGAGACGATTCCGGTCGTCCCCAATATGGAAATGCCGCCTATTATACCGAGGCGCGGATTGTAAGTCCTGCTCGCCAGTTCCTCCCCGCGCGGGACGGATATCGTCACTCTGGCTCCCATGCCGTGCGGTAATTCCGGCTCGAGTGATTTGCGTATGAGAGCCATCGGCCCCGGGTTGATGGCGGCCTTGCCCGGAGGGACGAGCAGGCCGGGTTTTGTGACCACCCCGACTCCCTCGCCTCCGAGAATGGTTATGCCGCTTTCGTTCGAAATGATCACCTCCGCAGCTATGACAGCGCCGTGTGTGACGTCGGGGTCGTCTCCGGCGTCTTTCGTCACCCACGCCTCAGCGCCTTCCTCCGTCCTCCGGCAGCCGGTGACAGGTATCAATATATCCTTGTCCCCAGGCAGTTTAAGAGCGACGCTGCCGCAATTTCGGTCGAACATGAACCGCGCCGCGCCTACGGCAGCCGCGGCGGCGGCGCTGCCCGTCGTGAAACCAGCCGCCATTCCTCTGTCATTTACCTCGATCATTCGGCCACCCTCTCGAGGAAATAAGTTCCCGCAAAGTTCGCACCGCTCCCCTCAGGCGCAGCAGAGAAGGACGGGATATATCCTCCTCCGGCACGTCAAAGATCATACCGTTTTTAACCGCCCTCATAGAGGAAAACCGCGGGTCGTTCATAAAATCTTCCGCGCGCGTCGTGTTCATCGCGCCCTGTTGCAGCAGCACGACATCTATTTCGCCGTCTGACGCTAAAAGACGCTCCGCTCCGAAAGCGGCTATTACGCTCCCCTTCGCCACGGAGACCGCTCCGCGCGCCGCGTTCCGGAACCCGGAGGTTTCGATGACGCGCGCCGCCCATGAATCCGGAGTGCACGTAGCCATCGTCCGGCCGTTAGTCACCAAAAAAACGCTCAAGCCCTCTTTGCCGCCAGTTTTAGATGCGGTTTCGCCCATTATGGCCGCGGCCGTTTTTTCAGCCTCGTCCCCAATTCCAGAGACTAACCCCAACAATTTTATATAACGTCCGAAATCGTCCCATTTTGGAGGATCGAGAGCTACCACGCTCATTCCGAAAGATTCGAGCGCGTCGTAAAAAAAACCCTGAGATCTCGCCATCATCGGCCTCGTCAAAACCACATCGGGCTCCAGCGCGGCCAGTTGCTCCATACCCGGTTTCACCCCCAGGACAGGGACGGGCAGTTCAAAACCCCCGTCTTCATGCCCTATCGCCACAATGAGATCACGGGCGCCTATAGCTATGAGATTTTCGGTGTGCCCGGCGTAAAGCGAAACTATGCGCGGCGACGCTTTTCCCGCGACGATGGGTTTCCCCATATCGTCCGTCAACTGCGGCATTCCCTCCCCGCCGATGTCCGACGGTTCGCCGCGCCCGGCCGATGCGAGCAGAAACACTGTTAGTATAACCCCTGCTATTTTTTTTCGCCAGAACCCGCGGCGCTTTAATATTTTCGACACTTTCGGCTGGAAACCTCCAAAGTTATGCTCATTTGGTGGACAACTTTGTGGAAAATAACCCCTTTTTCAGATGTTCTCCGCTGTTGAAAACTGTTGATAACTTCCGTCCTCCGGCAGCCAAATACTTCCCCGGCCTTCTTCGGAAGGCCGGGGGCCGAATCTACTGTTTCGCGCCGTTCCAAGCCTCGCGCAGTTTGTCCAAAAGCAGATTTTGCACCGCTTTATTCTGACCGAGTCCCGACAGAATCGGCGTCACTTTATAACCGGCTTGCCCAAGCGCGGATTTCCACGAATCGGGCTCGTCTCCCGCCAGGTCGTTATGCGCATGATCGCCGGCCACCAACATCGCCGGAGCGAGCCACACGTTTTTGACTTTAGACGCCTTCAGCCTGGCAAGCACGTCGTCGTACGACGGCAGGCCCTCTATCGTCCCGATCAAAAAATTCGGGGAACGCCGCCACAGCGCCATCTGGAGTGCGCTGTAAGCCGCGTCGGCAAAGTGATGAGTGCCATGTCCCACGAAAATTACCGCCCCTCCCTTCGCCTGTTCCGTGTAAGTATCGGTAATGACGCCGGCCATACGCTCGAAATCAAGGGAATTCGACAGCAATGGCGACGACAGGCCGATGAAGCGGAAACCGGCTTTGGGCGCGCTTTCACTGATCGCCCTGAACCCGTCCACAACGGATGCCAGATCATCATATTCCGCGCCTGGAATGATATGCGTAGAAAGAACCACTACATCCGTAAAACCTTCATAAGCCATTTTCGCCAGAGCGACAGCGGGCTCGTCGACCGTTCTGTTCTGTTCGCGCGCCAACTTGCGCATGATTATTCGCGACGTGTAGGAAACTCTCGTCTCCACGCCGGGATATGCGGCCCTGACCGCATCGGCCACGGCGTTTATAGCGGCTTCGCCCTCCGGCAGACTGCTGCCGAAGGAAGCTATCAATATTCCCCTCTTCGGGTTATCCACAGGCTCGCCCAATGGAAACGCTACCGACGCGACGACCGGCAACAACAGCATCGCGGCCGTCAAAAAAGCGAACGCCAACAATTTCAACTTCAACACATATACCCCCTTCTATGGTTTGAACCAACATGGCCGCAGTTCATACCATACGCATGAGAGCGTTCACGCAAGCGGCGCACAGACCGGAACCTCCTCTTGGCCCGCGCATCGTTATCGACGGTATGCCCGACGAAGCAAGCAGCGCCTTGCTTTCGGCGGCGCCTACAAAACCCACCGGCATTCCACAGACGAAATCGACCTCCGCGCCCTGACGCGCCATATCCAGCAGACGAAATAACGCGGTCGGAGCGTTGCCGAACGCAAAAATCCGCACGCCTTCCTCTATAGCCCTGTCGACGGAAATCATGGCGCGCGTCACGCCTCTCCGTTCCGCCTCGGCTATTACTGAATCGTCATGAATATATGACCTTGGTTCCAGCCTCAGGCGTTCGCACTCTCCGCGCGAGATGCCCGACCTGAGCATCTCCACATCGCAGAAAATCACGCCCCCGCGGGAAAAAGCGCGCCGCGCCGCATTTATCGCGTCGTTTCCGGCTTCGAGAAGCGACGCAAGAGAAAAATCCGCGCCCGCGTGAACAACGCGAACGGCTATGTCGAGCAACTGCTCGTTTATCGCGTAGCACGACAGAGTCCGCCTGATTATCTCAAAGCTGCGTTCCTCAATGCCGGAGGGTTCGTGTTCGTATGATCCGCCAATACCGTACAGTATCAATTCCCCCTTTCGTCGATAAAAAAGGCGTCCCGTTGAATCGCTTCAACCGGACGCCCCTTTATGGCGGAGCCGCATCGACCCTTCCATAACGGCGGCGCCCGCCCGCGCGGGCACAATACCGCGAATGTCCTTCGCCGGGCAGGTTTCCTGGCTCTCCTTCGTCCTACTTCCGCGCCTTCCCGAGATTTCTCTTAAACCTCAGTGGCATATTGCGGTTTCGTCATGAGTACAGTGGCGGGGCCGCTCCGGCTACTACTTCCGGATTCCCTTCTCCCGGCTGGGGTATGAATCACTGCTTACAATTATAACGCAATTGCGCGTCATTGCATATACACATATGAGGTTTCGATTGCCTTTATCAGACGGAACAGCGTTTCGTTCACGGACGCGTTCACTCCGTGTTTGCGCCCCAGTTCGGCTATCGCGCCTCCAAAACTATCCGCCTCGGTCCTGCGGCACGCTTCAACATCCTGACACATCGAGGTTTTCCCGTCGGGCGCGAACCTATCAAGCGCCAAGAAAGCGTCCTCGACATCATTCTCCGTCAGAGCGACGCCCTCGCGCACGGCTACAAGCCGGGTTTCTTCCATGGCTGAGCGAACAACCGCCCGCGCATACGGAACTTTCCGGACAGTCCCGTAAGGGCAGCGGAGGACAGCGGATGTCTGATTCACGCCGGCATTGAGCATAAATTTTTTCCACATGGCGCGCTTCATATCCTCGTGAATTTCATACGGAACCCCGGCGCGTTCGAAAAATTCCTTTACCAGCAGGACCTCGCGCGAATAAGAACCTTTTTTGTTTACGGCCTTGCCGAACTGTATCGCGCCCAGCGACGAGTATACAGTGCTGTCACTTTCTCGGGTTGCGTCAAGCCCCATGACGATGCTGAACAGCACTCTGTCCGCTCCGTAAGTTTCGGCGATTATCCTCTCGCTCGTAATGCCGTTCAAAAGCGACATTATTATCGTCTCCGGCCCGATCTGATTTTTCGCGTCGCTTATGGATTCCTCGATGTGATAATTTTTTACGGCGAATATCACAAGATCCGCCGTTCCGGCCGACTCGCCCGGCTCTAATACCGGGAAGAAATATTTCGCCCCGTTGACCACTACGCCGGCCCGTATGCGGGAAGCCCTGCCGCCGGAGGCTACGACCCGTATATTCTCAATCGGTATGTTTTCGGAAATGCGGGAGAGATACGAAGCGCCTACCGCGCCCAGCCCCACAAGCGCGACCGTGTCTATTCTGTTCATGTCAGTCCGGCTGTTCACTCATTCGCATCCATCGCGCTCAGCGCCTGAACCGCGACATTCGCCGCGAAGATGAGAACGCACCCGAATATCTCCCTCCCGGTCAGAATTTCATCGAGTAACAGCCAGCCGGTCAACATCGCGAACACGGCTTCGAGACTCATTACAAGCGAAGCCGTAATTGGGTTCACATCCCTCTGGCCCAGTATCTGAAGCGTATAAGCCACTCCGCTCGACAAAACCCCCGTGTAAAGCAGGGGCGCCCACGCGGAGAAAACCGCCGGCAGTTCCGGTCTCTCGAAGATGAAAGCGGCGGCCAAGCCCAGCAGCCCGCATACGAAAAACTGTATGCAGGACAGCTTTACCCCGTCGACGAGGGGCGAATAGCGATCTACCAGCAGGATATGGACTGCGTAAAAAACCGCGCAGAACAGCGTCAGAACGTCCCCCCTGTTCAGCGAAACGGACTCGTTTACGCAGAGCAGGTACATTCCCGCTATCGCCATGCAGACGCAGCACCATACATGCCATTTCATCCGCTGCCCCAGCAGCAGCCCGAATATCGGCACTATGACGATGTAAAGCGTCGTTATGAACCCCGACTTGCCCACCGTCGTATACATGATACCTATCTGCTGAAACATACCGCAGGCGAATATCACGGCTCCGCAGTATACGCCGCCTTTCATGAGCGGCAGAAACGAGTCCGAACCGTTCGGATCGGGGCTTTCTGTTTTTGGGTAGAATATGGACCTCGCGTAAATCACCGGCAGCAGGGATATTGTCGCTATCAAAAAACGCGCGGCCAGAAACGTAACCGGGCCGACGTGATCCATCCCCTTGCGCTGAGCCGCAAATGCGGTTCCCCAGATGAACGCTGTGAGCGTCAGTAAAAATATCCCCCGAAACTGACGACCCGCGGAATTAACGCGCGTATTCAACCCTGCGGCGGACCCGGTCAACATTTCGGCGAGAGCCGGTTATGAGCTGGCTGCGGCTTGCAATGACGTTTGCGCGGCTCAGAACGACGCCTTCCTGCGGCAAACAAAATTTTTTTGAGCGGGTTCACTTCGCGGCGCCTTTTCTCGATAGTTCGGCGCGCACGGTTTTCCTTATAACAAAAGAAGCGGCGACGGTGAGAGCCGCGGTGACCAGGAAAATCTGGGGAATGGAAAAACCGGCTTTGAGCATAAACGCCGCCGCGAGAGACGAAGCGACCATGAAACACGAGTCCATTATGTTGCAGCACGCGGTTACTCCGGCAAGCTCGTCTTCCGCGCTCCGGCACTGAATGATCGCGTAGAGAGGAACGATGTAAAGCCCGCCGAAGAACGATATGGCGAGCAGGCAGGCAAGAACGGCGGCGTTGAGGGGAACCGCGAGAAACTGCATGACGTTCATCAACGGTTCGGCGTCCGGGATCGAATCCCGGACGCTGACGAAGTAGAGCGAGACGCTGGCGGCCGCCATGCCGAGCGCGGCCCACGGCACATACCGGCCCGATACCTCTCCCTTGAGAAGCGCGTTGCACGCGAGCGACCCGGCTCCTATCCCGACGGAAAACACGCCCAGAAAGAGCGTAGCGACCATCTCGTCAGCTCCTATGACGATCTTCGCGTAAGTCGGGAACTGTGACAGAAAAAGCCCTCCCACGAAGTAAAACCAGGATATCGCCAATATTGAAAGGAAAATATCGCGGCGCGGCCACACATTCGCGACCAGCTTCCAGGTCTCCTTGAATATGTTGAAGCGAAATTCGAGGAAAGGGCGGGTGACTCTCGTAGGAGGGATGAACCAGCTCGAAACCCAACCTGCGGCGGCTATGCCGACGACCAGCGCGCTCACCGTGAAAAGCCCCCATTCGCCGAGTACGAATACGCCTCCGAAAATCGTCCCCAGCAGGATAGCGAGGAAGGTGCCGGTCTCAATGAGCGCGTTTGCCCCTATGAGTTCGCCTGTGGCGAGATGCTGCGGAAGGATGCTGTACTTGAGAGGGCCGAACATAGCGCTTTGCGCTCCCATAAGAAAGAGCACCGCCATCAGAATAGCTATGCTGCCCGTGTAAAACCCTGCGGCCGCTCCGGCCATTACGGCTATTTCGGCTATCTTCACCTTCCGGACGAGCATGGAACGCTCGTATTTATCGGCCATCTGGCCCGCTATCGCGGAGAAGAGGACGAACGGCAGTATAAAGATCCCGGCGGCGGCCGTCACTATTATACGGGCATCGACACCTGCAGTGTCCGCCAGCCGGTAAGTGACGATTATCACCATGGCGCTCTTGAAGAAATTATCGTTAAACGCTCCCAGAAACATCGTCAAAAACAGGGGCATGAAATTACGGGACTTAAAGAGTTCAAACTGGCTTTGGGCGGCCATTTTTGGTCAGATCACGGACGAATCCGTTCAGTCCCCCACGATTTCCTTGAAAATACCAGCCACCGTATCTATTTTGTCGCATTTGACGACATTGGTGCCCACGAAAAAAAGCCCGGTTTTCCAGTCGCCCAGATACGCGTCCACAAGCGCCTGAGCTATACAGAAAGTAGTCCGGTCGTCGAGATATTTACAGTGAGACAGACATGCGGCCATACACGGTTTGCTCTCCACGTCGCCCTCTATGTATTTTTTAACGAACGGATTTTTGAGCGCTCTGCCAGGTATGCCGACCGGGCTCATTATCACATCTACGTCGTCAGCGGTAGCGTCGATATACGCTTGCTTGAACCTGGCGTCGGCGTCGCACTCCTCGGTACAGACAAATCTGGTGCCCATTTGAACGCCCCGGGCCCCCAGAGCGAACATAGCGTCCATGTCTTTCCGATCCCATATGCCTCCGGCAGCGACGACCGGAATGTCGGCTTTTACCACATCTTCCACGTATTTCACCAGATCCGGAACGACCGTTTTGAGCGAGAAGGCCGGATCCGTCACATGTTCCATTTTAGTGGCCCCGAGATGTCCTCCGGCGTAAAGCGGCGTCTCTACGATGATACCGTCCGGCAGCCTGCCGTAAAGTCTGCCCCATTTGCGCACGATCAGATCGGCGGCCTTGACGGAACTCACTATCGGAACGAGGGCGACGTCAGGAAAGTCCTTGGCGTACTCCGGCAGTTTCATAGGAAGCCCCGCGCCGGAAACGACGATATCCACACCGGAAACGCACGCGCTGCGTACCTGTCTGTCGTAATCGGTGAGCACCGCCATGCAGTTCATGGCCAGCACCCCGTCCGGAGCCGCCGCGCGGGCGGCTTTTACCGCCTCGCCCACCGCTATTTCGTTTATGTCGAAATAATTGCTTCCGTCAAAAAGAGGATGATCGCAGGCCAGCCCCACGCTCGCTATCGTTCCCACGCCGCCGTTCGCCGCAACGGTTCCGGCAAGACGGAAACCGGATATCTTGACGCCCATTCCTCCCTGAATCACGGGATATTTGGGAGTATGTTTGCCTATCCTGAGTACCGGTAATTTTGCCAACACATCACTGCTCCTTTTATGTTTCGACTTAGCGCGCCAAGTATACCACAGAAGCCGTATTAACGCGCCGGCATTCGGGCAAGGCGGCACCGCGCGATGATTTCGGCCAATTTGATTCCAAGGTCCGGATTCTGGGCCATAATTTCGGATTTTATCAGTTTCAGTTCTTGGCCGTACTCGGCCGGCGCGTTTTTTTTCCCGCGGGACGGCGCCGATTTCGCCGGCATAACGCGGCGGCGCGGCGCGCGTCCTATTTCAGTTCTCATATCCTTCAGCTTCAGCGAGGTTTTGTCAAAAATGGCCTCCAAAATAGCTTTTTTTTTGAAATTCATGTCCTGCAGTACCGATGGGCTTTCCGCTGCGACGACCAGAACCCCGTCGTCGAACGCCAGAACGGCGCTGCGGCTTGCCAGCGATTTCCCCGCTATCGACGCCCAATCATGTTCGACGGCGGACAAAGCGGCGCATAGTCCGAAAAAGGATTTCGATTGGCCGAGAGCGTCGTACAGTGCCTGTTCTCCGCCTTCGCGTTTCAAAAACCTCGCGCCTCTCTGCGGCGTCTTTCTATCGCTACCTGCAGCAACTGTATATCGACATTATTGACTCCGGGTACTCTCGACGCCTGGCCGAGAGTCCGAGGCAGGATCTTCGACAGCTTTTCCGCCGATTCGGCCGATAGGCCGGCGATGACGGAATATACTATATCGTCAGGTATCGCAAGGTGTTCCATCGACGTTACCTTTCTGACCCGTCGGAATTCGCGCTCCGCGTAACCCTCGTATTTCGCGTCAATTTCTATCCTGTGTCCGAGATCGCCGTCGATTTCCACGTCTATAATCCGTGAGAGCCCGCGCCATGATATCTCCGGCCGCCTCAAAAGTTCAATGGCTGTAACCGGCTCTAAAATCGGCGGCGAACCGAGTTCCGCCAGCGCGGCGTTCGTGCTGTCCGAGACGCGGACGCGCGTCTCTTTTAGTTTTTTGCGGACCGAAGCCATGGAAGCTCTGTTTTTATTGAAAATTTCCCATTTCGAGTCGTCGATGAGGCCAAGTTCCCTCCCAACAGGGCACAGCCTTTCGTCGGCGTTGTCGTGTCTCATGACGAGCCTGTGCTCGCAGCGGCTCGGAATCATTCTGTACGGTTCGTCGGTTCCTCTCGTTGTGAGGTCGTCTATGAGGACGCCTATATACGCCTTATCCCTGCCCAACACGAGAGGATCGCGTCCAAGGACCGCCAGCGCGGCGTTCACCCCGGCCATGAAACCCTGTGCGGCGGCCTCCTCATAGCCCGACGTGCCGCATATCTGCCCCGAACAGAAAAGACCTTTTACCGTCTTCGTCTCCATCCAGGGTTCCAGCTGCGTCGGAACCACATAGTCGTACTCTATGCCGTATCCAGGGCGCAGCATTATGGCGTGTTCGCAGCCCGGCAGAGTGTGAATTATTTCGAGCTGCACATCAGGCGGCATGTAGGTCGAGAAATTCTGCATATATATTTCGCGGCTGTTCCTGCCGACCGGTTCCAAAAATATCGGATGAGACTCCTTGTCCGGAAATTTCAGGATCTTATCGTCGAGCGAAGGACAGTAACGCGGACCTTTGACGCCTATCTCCCGCGTCGCGAGCGGAGATCTGCCTAGCGCTGCTTTCAGTATATCGTGAGTCGCCTTCGACGTCCTGGTTCGGGCACAATAGTGCCCGGAATGAATCTTCTTCTCTCCCCAGTGAGAGAACGCCTCCGGCTCAGGATCGCTTCCCTGGCGCTCGAGTGATTTCCAGTCGACGCTGCTGCGGCAGATTCGCGGCGTCGTATCGGTTCGAAAACGCTTCAGTTCCAACCCGGCGTCGATAAGAGACTCCGACAGGCCGAAACGCGACGGCATCTGTCCGAGCGGGCCCGATGGAAAGTTGACCATGCCCATGTGAACGACTCCGCGCATGTAAGTTCCGGAAGCTATTACCACGCTGCGGGCGGAAAATTTTTCACCCGCCAGAGCGACCACGCCTGCGACCTTGCCGGAATCCGTGACCAATTTCGACGCCATGCCCTGATAAACGTGCAAATTTGGAACAGAGGCAAGAGTCCTGGCGTAATGAGCGCCGTAATCGCGCAGATCGCATTGAGCGCGCAGCGTCCGCACCGCGTATCCCTTCGATGTATTGAGCCATCTCAGGTGCAATGTGGCTTCATCAGCCGCTGCGGCTTGTTCCCCGCCAAGGGCGTCCAGTTCCCTGACGAGATTTCCCTTGGCCGGGCCTCCTATGGCAGGGTTGCATGGCATGAGCGCCGTATTATCGAGATTGTGGTTGAGCAGCAGCGTTCGGAGCCCCATCCTGGACGCCGCCAGCGCGGCTTCGCATCCCGCGTGTCCGCCTCCCACAACTATTACGTCATAATCGTGTTCATCGGTCATATCACAAAAACCTTCCGTCATTCATTTTATAAACTTCAATTCCCCTGTATGCCGGAATATCCGTTGTCGCGGCAAATACCTGATATCCTGTCCCGCGCAGCGCTTCCACCGTCATAAATCTTCCCGATTCATCCAATTCAGATGTTATCTCGTCGAATATCATCACCGGTTTCTTCCCAAGGCGGAACTCGACTGCGGACGCGGACGCCAATATCAGCGCGGCCACAGCCCTTCTGCTCTGCCCTCTGGATAACGCCGCAACAGCCTCCATACCGCCGCACGTGAATTTCACATCATCCCTCTGAGGGCCGATAAGCGGCTGTCTGGCGTAGAATTCGCGTTCTCTCGAGACGCGCAGGGATTTTTTGAAATCATCGGAGGGATTCTCGTCCATGCCCCCTCCGCCCCTTTTGAAAAAAAAATCTATCGGCGCCGGCAGAAGCTCCGAATATTTATTTATCTCGCGTCTCAGCATATTCAAAATTTCTTCCCGCGCGGCCCACAACCAAGCTCCCAGCGAAATTAAAAGGCGATCGGCGGTGTGCGGCTCCCGGCGATTCCGCAGCAAGACTGCCTTCTGCCTTAAAATGATCCTGTAATCGTGAAGTATCCTGGCGTAGGGAACGCTCACAAGCGCTCCTATCATATCCAAAAGCTGTCTTCTGTATGAGGCCCCTCCTTTCAAAAGCGACATATGCCATGGCATAAAAGACATCACCGGTATCTTTCGCCGCATTTCAGAGGCTCCAGCCAACTTACCGTCGCATTTCAACTGACACCTGGAATGTAATGAAGCAAACACTTCCGATGATTCCTCGCCTTGCACCCTGCCCCACAGCAAAGCGCTTCCGGAAGGTTCGTTCTCTCCTGAATTCCACCGTATAACGCCGGCTATCTTCATTCGCCTTTCAAAAGGACCCCACCCGGCCATCAGATTGAGACCTTCGAGAAAATTCGTCTTTCCTGAACCGTTAGGACCGGTGATAACGTTGAATCCTGGCGGCCATTCCATACGTTCTCCGCACAAGTTTCTGAAGTTATGAAAATAAGTCCCGCTAAAGTACATCTACTTCTTCAGATTCCGACTGATCCCCCGTTATTTCCTCACTGTTCAGTTCGACTGGAGCCAGAAGACAGATAAATTTATCCGAATCTGAAGCTCGTACGACCATATGCCCGTCCTTTCCGTTGAAAAGCAGGCGTGCCGTGACATTTTCTCCAAGAGCTTTAACGGCGTCATAAAAAAATCTCGTGTTGAAAGCTATGAACAGAGATTCCCCGTCGACTTTACACTGCGCGTTCTCTACGGCTTCGCCAAACTCCCGGGCGCGTCCCGTGAATACGCATTCGCCGTTCTGTTCTATATTCACCATTACAAGCCTGTTATAATCACGAACTACTACATCAACTCTTTCGAGTATCGACAGAAGCGACGCTTTGTCAATTTCGGCGCACGTCGTGTGCGACGTCGGAAGTATTTTCGCGTAGGACGGAAATTTCGACTCGACTCTGCGAATAGAGAACTCCATTCCCTCGGTTGCGAAAAAAACCTGGGAATCATCGCTCGATATATTAAGCTGAAAGTTCGAGTCTATCATGCCTAATATGCGTAAAAGTTCTTTCACGCCCTTCATAGGAATGAGTACAGGCTCGCTTTCGCTTCCCTCGTATACCTCGGTTCTGCATAACGCCAGTCTTCTTTTGTCAGTAGACACGACGTTCATAAAGCCTCTTTCCATTTCTATATACGCGCTTGACAGATACTGCGGATACTCGTCTCCTGATGAAGCGCATAAAGTTCCCCTTTCGAGAACGAAAATCATTTTCGATACCGGAAGAGAACAGAAAAATCTGCTTTTTTCTGATGAAGGCAGTTTCGGAAAATCCCCTACGGGGTAGGTGGAAAATTTATACCTGCTTTTGCCGGATATCATCACCGCCCTGCCTCCTTCCACCTGAAGCGTGAAATCCGAAGCTCCGGCCTTTTTGAAAAGCTCCGACACGCCTTTGATTGGAATGACAGCCTCGCCAGGTTCCACGACAGTAACCCCTCCGGCTTTGCATATTATGGACGTCCTTATATCTGTTGCCTGAAGTTCCACATCGGATTGCCCTACTATAACCCGCACCGTCGAAAAAATATTCATCGATCCTGACGTAGACGCGTTTCTTTCGGCAAGATTCCATGTTTTGACGAAGCTTTCCTTGTTGACTTGTATTTTCATTATCGAATTACCCCCAGACCTGCTTGTTCATATATAGCTTCTTTAAATATAAATAAATTAAGAAGTAGTATTAGTAGTGCGTGTGTATTAGTGTAAAACGATTTTCAAACGGCTTAGTCAGAACTTTTGTACTGTGTAAAATATGCGCCGCTTTGTTGATATTTATTCACAGTATTCACAAAAATTTTGTGAAAAAATAGATGTTCGACTACGAGCATACTATAATTCACAGGAGATTTACATCTTATCTTGTATATTATCCACAATAGTTTTCACTCGTAAGTTGTTTTTTATCATTTCATCTATTCGTCTGCAGGCGTAAAGCACGGTGGTGTGATCCTTTTTATTGAAAGCTATGGCTATCTGGTTAACCGTAACTCTAAGGCTTTTTCTCGCGATATACATCGCTATCTGGCGGGCGAGAGCCAGTTCTGACGTTCTATTCGGCGACAGGAGTTCTTCGACTGTTATGCCGAAGCTCTCGGCCGCGAGCTGCTGAATGTAATCTATGCTGATGTTTCCTCTGGAGTTGCCGCGCAGGATGTCTTTCAGCCAGACTCCGATGTTTTCAGTGCTCATCGGCTCTGAATTTATTTCAGAATAGGCGATGACGCGATTTAAGGCGCCCTCCAGCTCCCTGATGTTGCTTGGGATGTTCTGTGCGAGAAACAGTATCACTTCTTCCGGTATTTCCCTGTTTTTCATATCCGCTTTCTTTTGGAGTATGGCGACTCTTGTTTCGAGATCGGGAGTCTGTATATCGGTGACAAGTCCTGATTCAAAGCGCGACACCAAGCGTTCCTCGACGCCGAGTATATCGCGCGGCGGTCTGTCGGAGCTGATTACGATCTGTTTCGATGCCTCGTAAAGGCTGTTGAAAGTGTTGAAAAATTCCTCCTGTGTCTGTTCTTTGCCCGTTATGAACTGTATGTCGTCTATTAGCAGCAGGTCGAGATTGCGGTATCTTGACCTGAACAAATCGGTGCTTGTGTTTCTTATCGCGGATATCAGGTCGTTCGTAAATTTCTCGGAACTTACATAGAGCGTCCGCGCGTCGTTCAGATTTTTTTCGACATGATGGGCTATTGCGTGCATGAGATGGGTCTTTCCAAGTCCTACGCCGCCCCATATGAAAAGAGGATTGTATGCTACCCCGGGCGAGTCGCTGACCGCAAGGCTGGCGGCATGTGCAAGACGGTTCGATTTTCCGACGACAAAAGTCTCGAATACGTAATTTGGGTTGAGTCCGTTCCTTTTCTGAGAGGCCGCGTTTTTGGACTGATTTTTCGATTTGGGATGTTCCTGCATCGTTTTGTTGTCGACCCGTACGAACACTGATTCAGCGTAATTGCGGCTTGAGATGAAAGCTGAAAGCGGTTCGACTATCGACGTATCCATCTGTTGTTTCGCGAACATGTTGGGGGCTTCTATCAGCAGCACTCCGTTTTCAATTG